>JAFWVZ010000046.1 GCA_017523605.1 Bacillota bacterium
ACCTTGGATCCCGGGAACTTCAGCTGACCTACGGTGGGGGATACTGCCGCGTCGAACTGCATCTCGCCGTCTATTGCCATGTTCGGGTTAAGTTCCTTTGCTATCTTTGTGGCTTCCTGAGAGAGCGCTACCGTGCCGCCCTTGCCGGAACCCTTGGTGGAGAAGCTGAGCATTGCTACCTTAGGCTCTATGCCGAATGTCCTTGCGCACTTTTCTACTTCCACGGCTACTTCCGCAAGCTTTGCGGCGCCGGACAGAGTAACGTTTCCGTCCTTGTCAACGGTGTCCGTGTAGTCCAGATTTACGGCGCAGTCGCCCATGGCGATGGTGCGGAGCTCTTCCGGGCCTTCCTCGCGGTTGAGGATGAAGCAGGAAGAAACAAGGTGCGAGCCGGGCTTGGTCTTTACCAGCTGCAGAGCGGGACGGATGGTGTCCGCGGTGGAGTAGGTGGCGCCGCCCAGCAGGCAGTCTGCCTTGCCTATCTTTACGAGCATGGTGCCGAAGTAATTGCCCTTAAGAAGCGCGGCGCGGCATTCTTCCGGGGTCATCTTGCCCTTGCGGAGCTGTACCATGGTGTCTACCATGCTGTCCATTTCCGGATAGGTGGCGGGGTCCAGGATCTGGGCCTTGCTTATGTCAAAGCCGCCTTTTTCCGCCGAAGCCTTTACTTCGTCCACGTTTCCTACGAGCACTACGTTCATCAGGCCTTCCTTAAGAAGACGGGCAGCTGCGCTCTGGATGCGCGCGTCGGTACCTTCGGTAAACACGATGGTCTTCGGCTGGGCTTTTACTTTTTCGATGAGTTTGTCAAACATTGTTATTCCTCCGTAAACGCTTTAAAAGCTTTAGTTCCGTTAACTGCGCCGCATATCCCCCGGCGCATGTCTCAACTATTTAAGTATATACCAAAACGCCGCGGAAATAAAGGAGCAGGCATACGCATTTTGATTGCGCGGCGGTAGTGTGGTATAATGACCTATCAAACAGAAGGACCGGTCCTGAGCAACATGAAAAAGCATTCGGGAAAACTTAATATAACAGCAGTCGCTGCGCTTCTTGCGGCACTCGTGCTGCTTCTGAGCGCCTGCGGAGCTCCCTCAAACAGCGGGTCGCCGTCCGGAAACGCTCAGAACAACAGCGCGCAGGAGGATTTTACGCCGCAGGGACACGGTGATACGGACGGGAAGGACGATCAGGACGACATGTGCTCGCAGATCTTAGCATCCATGACCTTAAGGGAAAAAGTGGGCCAGATGTTCATAATACGTCCGGACCAGCTGGACCTGAGCATTGCGCCGGCAGGCACTCACACCAGCAAGAACAGCAAGGCAAAGACACTGACCCCCGCTATGATAAAGGTCCTGGATGACTACCCTGCGGGCGGGTTCATATTCTTCGACAAGAACATAGAGAGCAAGGCCCAGATAATGAAGTTCACCGCGCAGGTCCGCGAAGTCTCCAAATATCTGCCTTTCGTTGCCATAGACGAGGAGGGCGGCAAGGTGACAAGGCTTGCGGGCTCCACGGACAAGGGCATACGCGTAAAGACATATAAGAGCATGGGCGCCAT
>JAFWVZ010000047.1 GCA_017523605.1 Bacillota bacterium
AAAGCTCCCGGTATAAGAAGGGACTCACGGGATAGGAAAGTGCGCGTCGTGCCGGCGGGCCGCGCATCTTCCGAAACTTAAACTACCGGCTGCGCTCGGAGAAAGCCTTGTGGAAATGCTTTCGGACACGAGTTCGATTCTCGCCGCTTCCACCACAAAAAAGACCCTTGAGATCTCAAGGGCCTTTTGCTTTTTTGCGTTTCGTCTGAAGTATCAGTAGAATCCGTATAATCCTATCGGATCGTTGATGTTCGCTCTGGATACCCAGGCTTTCCCATCTTCGCTGATCAGTATTACGTTGTTCTGGTTACCGTTGGGATCGGTAGTCATTATTACGTCCGCGATGCCGTTCTTATAGCTGCCGCTCAGCGGGACGGAGCCGTCGTACGTAAAGACGCCCTTGCCGTTGTAGAGCCCGTCCTTTACCTCCACGGTTCCTTCTATCAGCTGCTCATTGTCGGAATTGGGGTATTTGCTGAGGTTGCTGATGGTGAAGGTGCCGTTGGGCCTGTCATTGGCCCAGGTTCCTTCCGCCCAGTATTCTCTGTACGCGCTGTCGGTCTTAAGGTTGTCGGCGATGATCCATACGGCATCTCCTTCGCGGCGTGTTCCGTTGTAATTGCCGTAATAGAAGCCGTAATGGCTGTAGCTGTAATAGATGCCCAGTACCTTTCCGTTCTCATCCGGCTTGGAGTAAAGCGGGTAGTGGTATTCTACGGTCGCCTTATTGGGAGCAAGTTTGCGCGCGGATCCGCTGCCGCTTATGAACTCTTTCCTGATAGTCTCAAATACGCCCGCGCGGTCGCCGGACTTGATCAGCGGTAGCAGCTTGTCTGCAAGCGTCTGGAACAGATTGGTAAGTTCCACGTGCTGGATGTTGGCTTCTATCCAGTTGATCGTATCGCTGAAGTTGAATCTTCCGGATGCAGTCAGGTCTGTAAGGCGGTCCTTCATTGCCTGCATGGTCGGGATGTCACCGGAGTTTACCGCGTCGTTGGCCAGCGATTCGTAAGAAAGTTTGACCAGCGGATCCAGAGTCTCCGCGGCTTCCGGGTAATCTTTGATCAGTTTGTCCGTGCCGGCGATGAATGATTCGTATTCTCTGGCTTCGTACAGATCCGAGAGTATGTTCTGGCTGCAGTCCACGTACTGCTTGCGCAGTTCTTGATCGTCCGGAGCGAATTCGTAAGCCTGCTCTATCTGGCTGATGGCATTCTGGTATTCCTTTGCCTCTATGGAGGACGCGATCTGAGTCCTTAGTTTGGCCAGCTTCGTGGACGGAAGGTTCTGATAGATGAAATATCCGCCTACGCCTAAGGCCACTACGACTACTGCTATTATGGCGGCGATAAGGCCTTTCTTTTTCTTTTTGGGCGGCTCTTCCGGAGGTATGGAGGACGGTCCGTCGGATGAGACGGCGGAAACAGCTTCTTCGGATCCGACTGCGGGGGCGGCATCTTCCGTGTTTAATGCGGAGACAGCTTCCTCGGTCCCGGCTGCAAATGCTGCAGCGGCAGCGGCAGGTGCAGCGGTTTCAGCAGCCGCTTCGATCACCGGCTCGGCTGCTTCAGCAACAGGCTCTGCAGCTTCAATGACCGGCTCTGCTGCGGCCGCGATCATAGGTTCCGCAGCTGCTTCGGCTGCTTCAACTACCGGTTCCGCGGCTGCTTCTGCTATAGGCTCTGCGGCTGCTTCAATCATAGGTTCGGCTGCTTCGGCAGCTTCAATGACCGGCTCTGCTGCTTCAGCTACAGGCTCCGTGATAACGGGTCCTTCTGCTGCCGGAACTGCTTCAGCTACAGGTTCCTCTATCACAGGTTCTTCAACAGCCGGAGCTGCAGGAACATGGACCTTGGTGCCGCAGAACGGGCAGAAACTGATGTCGTCGGGAAGTTTTCTTCCGCAATTAGTGCAAAACATTTTTTCCTCTTTCAAACAGGGTGCAGTGTTATGTTGTTAATAAATATAATACTACTTTATAGCGCGGATTTTCAATTCTTAAGACCGATTTGCGGGATTTTTCCGCCGGATAGCGCCGGTATATCTTTTTTACATTCTGCGGCTGCGTCTTTCGGCACAAATCTATTGCCTGAAGGGTCACAAATGTGGTATTCTATTTAGAAATTGCGGCGGCATAAGACCGCCCGGAAAGGAGGCAAAAATGGTAGATCTTAAAGATGTTTTCGCAGCTCCGCAAAACTTTGCAGGAGACATAGAAGTGGAGGGGTGGATCAGGAATAACCGCGGCTCCAACAAGTTCGGATTCATAGAACTGAACGACGGAACGTATTTTAAGTCTGTCCAGGTCGTTTACGAGGAAGAGTTTCTGGAGAACTTCCGCGAAGTGGCCTCGCTTCCGCTTTCCACGGCTGTGTCCGTTAAAGGCGAGCTTGTGCTTACGCCCCAGGCTAAGCAGCCCTTCGAGATAAAGGCGCGCAGCATAAAGGTGGAGGCTCCTTCGGATCCGGACTACCCGATCCAGAACAAGCGCCACACCATGGAATACTTGCGCACCCAGCTGCATCTGCGTCCGCGCACCAACAAGTTCAGCGCGGTGTTCAGAGTCCGCAGCGTAGCGGCCTACGCCATCCACAAGTTCTTCCAGGAGAAGGGCTTCGTGTACGCTCACCCGCCCATCATCACCGCGTCGGACGCCGAGGGCGCAGGCGAGATGTTCCACGTTACCAGCTTCGATCTGGCCAACGTTCCCAAGAACGAGGACGGCACCGTGGACTACAGCAAGGATTTCTTCAGCAAGTCCGCCAACCTTACCGTATCCGGACAGCTGGAGGCGGAGATATTCGCCCTGGCGTTCAAGAACACATACACCTTCGGACCCACGTTCCGCGCGGAGAACTCCAACACCACGCGCCACGCCAGCGAGTTCTGGATGATAGAGCCGGAGATGGCCTTCTGCGACCTTAACAAGGACATGGACATCATAGAGGAGATGGTCAAGTACATCATCAGCTATACCATGGAGCAGTGCCCTGCGGAGATGGCGTTCTTCAACCAGTTCGTGGACAAGGGACTCATAGACAGGCTCGAGCATGTAGTGAACAGCGATTTCGTGCGACTTACATACACGGAGGCCATAGAACTGCTTAAGAAGGCGGACAGGA
>JAFWVZ010000048.1 GCA_017523605.1 Bacillota bacterium
CAAGGATACGGTATTCATCCTCTGCACTACGGATCCGAACAAACTTCCGGCAACAATACAGTCCAGATGCATACGCTTGGATTTCCGCCGCGTTCCGGAGAGCGTCATTCGCGCAAGGTTCCGCGACATCTGCGCCAAGATAGGCGTAAAGGCGGACGAGGACGCCCTTGCGCTTCTTGCGGGCAGCGCGGACGGTTCCGTAAGAGACGGTCTGTCGCTTCTGGATCTTTGCATCGGAAGCGGGGACAGGCTTACAAGGGAGGACGTACTGGACCTTCTGGGCATGGCACCGTCGGAGCTTTTTGTAAAGCTTACGGACTGCGTGCGCACGGGAGACGCTGCGGGAGCGCTTACCGCTTTCGCGGAAACTCTTTCGGAGGGCAAGGAAGCTCTTCAGGTGGGGCGCGACTGGCTGGATCATTTCCGCAGTCTCATGATAATAAAGTTCTCGGACGAACCGCAGAACATACTCAATCTTTCCGCGGAGAACATAGAACGGCTTAAAGTCCAGGCTAAGGCAACGGACATGGCCTTCATCTCCTCATCCATAAAGACTCTTTCGCAGGCTCTTCTGGACGCGCGCTGGGCGGCAAGGCCCAGGACGCTCATAGAGCTTGCAATAATAGAAATGTGCCGTTAGACAGCAGGCGTCTTCGCCGCAACAATAATTACAGCCGGCCTTCGGGCCGGTAGTTCTGCATAGGAGAAACAATGGGCAACGTATTTTATTTTCCCTGGGAAGTATCGCTTATGGAGGCCATCCAGGCTCATCTTGGAAGCTTCGGCGTTAAGCTGGCGTCCATAGTAAGCATGTTCGGCGAGGAACTGGTGCTGGTAGCCGTGCTCGGATTCGTCTACTGGTCCCTCAACAAGAACATAGGCCGCAAGATAGGCTTAAACATCGTAATGGGCGTGGTATGGAACCCGCTCATAAAGAACATCGCGTGCCGCAGGCGCCCTTACTTCGACAACCCCGGGATCAAATGCCTTAAGCCGGTGGACAGCTCCGCGGACATCTACGACATTAAGGCGCAAGGCTGGTCCTTCCCCAGCGGACATTCCACCAATTCCACCATCGCGTTCGGATCGCTGGCGTATTTCTTCAGGAACAAGGCGGTAAGGATAATATGCATACTGTTGCCGCTGCTCGTCGGCATTTCCAGGTTCTGCGTAGGCGTCCACTATCCCTCGGACGTCATCTGCGGCTGGGTGCTGGGACTTGTAATAATCTTCGTAATGCCGTGGCTTCTGGACCATTCTAAGCACAAGGCTGTGCTGTACATCATAGTATTCGCCGTATCGCTGGTGGGGTGCTTCTGGAGCAGGACCAACGATTATTACACCGGCATCGGCATGATGGCCGGATTCTTCCTGGGCGACCTTTTCGAGGAAAGGTTCGTCCGCTTCGAGAACACCAAGGTGTGGTGGCGCATGCTGCTCCGCGTGCTTGTAGGCGGAGCGCTGTTCTTTGCGCTGAACACCTTGCTTAAGCTGCCTTTCCCGCACGCGCTGCTGGAAGGCGAGACCGCCGCGGCTTTCATCATCCGCGCAGTACGCTACTGCATAGTGCTGTTCGTTGAAGTAGGCGTCTATCCGCTTGCGTTCAGGATACTGGACGGAAAGAAAAAGAAGGCCGCGCAGGCCGGGGCGCCTGCAGAAGGAGCCGCGGAATGAACATAGTATTTCTGGACCGCAAAAGCATAGGGGACGACCTGGATCTGAGCGCTTTCGACAAGCTCGGAAACGTTGTAATGTACGATTTTTCGACTCCCGCCGAGGCCAGAGAGCGCACTAAGGAAGCGGACATAATAGTTCTCAACAAGACTCCCATAAACGAGCAGACCGTAGGACTTGCGGATCATCTTAAGCTGGTCTGCGTTACCGCCACGGGCACCAACAACCTGGACAAGGATTACCTGGACCGCCGCGGAATACAGTGGCGCAACGTTGCCGGATATTCCACGGAGAGCGTCGCGCAGCATACCTTCGCGCTGCTGCTCTACGTCTGGGAGCATCTGCGCTACTACGACGAATACGTTAAGAGCGGGAGCTACGCAGACGACAAATTATTTACGCACTTTGCGCAGAATTTTCGCGAGCTTTCCGGAAAGACCTGGGGCATAATAGGCCTTGGCACCATAGGACGCAGGGTGGCGCAGATAGCGGAGGCTTTCGGCTGCAAGGTGCAGTACTATTCCACCTCCGGCCGCAACCACACGGACGATTACAAAGAAGTGAGTTTCGGGGAGCTTCTTGCGACCTCGGACATCGTATCCATCCACGCTCCGCTCAACGCTCAGACCGAAGGTCTTATGGACGCAGCGGCATTTAAGCAGATGAAAAAGACCGCCGTCCTGATAAACGTCGGACGCGGTCCTATAATCGTGGAAAAAGATCTTGCCGAAGCCTTAAGGGATGGCGAGATAGCGGGCGCCGGACTGGACGTACTGTCCGTGGAGCCCATGAGCAAGGAAAGCCCGTTCTGCGGTCTTAAGGACAGCAGACTGTTCATAACGCCCCACATTGCCTGGGCATCCGTGGAGGCCCGCACCAGGCTCATGGACATAATAGCGGATCAGATCCGGGAATTCATCACGCAATGAACGACTGGCTGAAGATAACTGCCATAGATGTGGGCAAGGGCGACTGTATCTTGCTGCAGCGCGGGGATCATGCCGTTCTGATAGACACAGGCTACGAGGATACTGCCGGGAAAGTGCTGGGCGAACTGGGCGCGGCCGGCGTAAAAAAGCTGGAGGCTCTTATACTTACGCATTTCCACAAGGACCACATCGGCGGTGTTTCTGCTGTCCTAAAGTCTTTCGGCGCCTGCCGGATCTACATGCCCGATTTCGTAAAGGACAGCGAGCATTTCTATACGCTGGTAAGGACTGCGGAGGATCTGAACACGGAGATAATAAGAGTCGTCTCGGATCGGCGGACGGACTTCTTCGGGGCGCAGATCCGCATGTTCCCTTCGCCTTTCGTTTACGACGGTACCAACGAGAACGACTGCTCTATGGTCTGCGCACTTAGCTTCGGCAGAGTTTCGTTCCTCTTTGCCGCAGATCTTCAGAAAGACGGCATCGCAGCGTTTCTGAAGGACCGCGAAGAACACTTCGACGTACTGAAAGTGCCCCACCACGGCAACAAAAAGGAAGGCATGGCTGAATTGCTTGCGGCAGTAAAGCCTTCTGTGGCGGTCATTACGGACAGCGCGGCCAAGCCTGCGGACGATTCGGTGCTGGAGATGCTCCGTGCATGCGGCGCAGCTGTCTTCCGGACCTCGGTGCAGGGCAGCATCGCCATCGAATGCGGCACGGACAGCATGGTTGTAATAAGAAAAGACCGGAATGGATGAACCCGGTCTTTATTCTTTTGGTTTTCAGGTACTTATTATAGTTTTTTCAGATATTCCATTTCTGCCTGAGTAAGCCTTCTGTAGCCGCCTTCCTTCGTTCGCCCCAGCTTTATCTCTCCGATGGCGGTACGCTGAAGAGCCAGCACTCGCAGCCCTATGGCTTCGGCCATCTTTCTTATCTGGCGGTTCTTGCCTTCGGATATCTTTATCTCCAGAACGCACTCGCGCGCGGCCTGCGATACCATGGTAACGGTGGCGGGGCGGGTCTTGTATTTGCGCGTATAGCGCTTGCCCGTTGCGGGGTCCTTTTCTTCCAGATCTATCTCAACGCCGCTGCGCAGCATCCTCAGCTGCCTGTCCGTAGGGGTTCCGTTGAGCCTCGCAAGGTAGGTCTTTTCCAGATGAGAGGAGGGTCTTGATATCTTGTTAGCCAGCTCGCCGTCGTTTGTAAGAAGCAGCAGTCCGCAGCTGTCGTAGTCCAGCCTTCCCACCGGGAACACGTTAGCGTTAACGTCCGTAAGCAGGTCCATTACGGTGGGCCTGCCTTTTTCGTCCTTTCTGGTCGTAACGTATCCGGCCGGCTTGTTGAGCGCGTACCAGCAGAGTTTTTCCGGTCCGTCCAGAACGCTGCCGTTTACTGTAACGGTGTCGCCCTCCTGAACGTCGTATCCGGGCTCCTTAAGGACTGCTCCGTTTACCGATACCTTGCCGTTCTTTATAAGTTCGTCCGCACCCCGTCTGGAACTGATCCCGGACTGCGCGATGTATTTGTTCAGCCTCATTTTTTCCGTCCTTTTCTGTCTGCAGACATTCTACCACAGATAAAAACCCTGTGCAAAAAACGATAAAACTTTTTTATTTTTTGCGAGATGCAACAGCTGTTCATAAAAAATAACGAACCTGTGGAAAACTTGTGTATTGACAAAATGATCGATGTCGTTACGCCTTGAAATTTCAAGGCATTCCGGCGATAAAAGTTTTCCACAGCTTTTGGTGGAAAAAGGTGGAAAAGAGTTGGGGAGTTTTTTTCAGTCTCCTGAAAGCCCCGATATTTCAAGGCATTTTAAGGCTGTTGATAATTGTTCGCGAACAAGTTTTTCACATTTGTAGATGTTAACATAATCGAGCGCTCGCAAAAATATTTTTTCCGTGCTTCTTTCGGCTTTTTTTGAGTTTGCCGAAACAGTTCCTGAATTAATTATCCGGCCCCGAAGGACCTTCCGGAATATTGACTGGAGACTGTAAAAATGCTATAGTATCCATAGTAAAAAAGAATCTTTAAATCGGTACAGAGAGACCGGTAAGATCCATAAAAAACGCGCGCGCAGCGCAGAGCAGATCTTGCCGGCAGAGCAGGATTTTTTTATGGATCAGGGAAACAGAAAGCCTAAAGCGCAGCTTCTCAACGAAGAAGCGATGCACAGAGCGCTAAAGCGCATGTCGCATCAGATCCTCGAACAGAACGAGGGCGCCGACGGGCTTGTTTTTTTGGGCATACGCCGCAGGGGAGTTCCTCTTGCCAGAGAGCTTGCCAGGAACATCAAGGAGATAGAAGGTTCCGAAGTTCCGGTAGGCGAGCTGGACATAACCCTCTACCGCGACGACCTCTCCGAGACCGATCCCGCGCCCACGGTAAGCAACTCTAAGATAGACTTCCCCGTTAAGGACAGGAAGGTGATCCTGGTGGACGACGTCATATTCACCGGCCGCACAGTAAGGGCTGCCATGGATGCAGTAAGCGAGCTCGGAAGACCGGCATCCATACAGCTTGCCGTCCTTATAGACCGCGGCCACAGGGAGCTTCCCATAAGGGCTGATTATGTAGGTAAAAACGTTCCAACGTCGAGGAACGAGATCATATCCGTACAGATGACGGAATTCGACGGAAAAATGTGCGTCGATCTGTACGAAAAACAGGAGGAATCATATAATCATGAGTGAGAAAAACGGAGCAATCTACAACGCCAGGGAGCTTGGAACAGGCAAGACTCTGGTACTGGGACTCCAGCATCTGTTCGCCATGTTCGGCGCTACCGTGCTCGTCCCCATCATCACCGGCCTCAGCGTTTCGGCTACGCTGCTCTTCGCGGGCATAGCAACGCTGTTCTGCCACCTCGTCACAGGAGGAAAGGTTCCTGTATTCCTGGGATCCTCCTTCGCGTTCCTGGGCGGATACGCAGCAATAGCGCCGACACAGCTTGCCGACGGTTCCCCTAACCCGGAACTGTCCAGACTTCTGCCCTATGCGTGCGTAGGCGTTGCCTGCGCAGGACTTCTCTATCTGATCCTTGCTCTCATCTGCAAGGCGGTAGGAAGCCACAGGGTAATGAAGTTCTTCCCGCCGGTAGTCACAGGCCCTATAATCATAGCGATAGGCCTCAACCTTGCGCCTTCCGCCATCAACAACTGCGACGACAACTGGTGGATAGCTCTGGTAGCCATAGTTGTAGTAATAGTCTGCAACATCTGGGGCAAGGGCATGATCAAGATCATCCCCATTCTGCTGGGCGTTCTTGCTTCCTATGTAGTAGCCGCAGTCACCGGCAACGTGGACTGGACTCCGGTAGCCCAGGCTAAGTGGGTAGGCCTTCCGGTAGCAATGGAGAACACCGTGTTCGGCCTCTTCAAGGGCGGCGTTGACGGCAACCTTATCGTAAGCGCCATCATCACCATCGTTCCCATCGCTGTAGCCACCATGATGGAGCACGTAGGAGACATCTCCGCCATCGGCTCCACCGTAGGCAAGAACTTCATAGACGATCCGGGCCTGCACAGGACCCTCATCGGAGACGGCGTAGGAACCACCATTGCGGCTCTGTTCGGAGCTCCGGCAAACACCACCTACGGCGAGAACACCGGCGTCCTGGCCCTCACCAAGGTCTACGATCCGTTTGTGATAAGGCTTGCGGCCATCTACGCCATAGTGCTCAGCTTCTGCCCGAAGTTCGCCGCGGTCATCAAGGCCATGCCCTCCGCTACCATCGGCGGCGTATCCCTGATACTCTACGGAATGATCTCCGCTGTAGGCGTACGCAACGTAGTCGAGAACAAGACCAACTTCCAGGAGAGCCGCAACGTTATCGTAGCAGCTCTGATCCTCGGACTTGCGATAGGCATCGGTTACAGCGAAGCCGGCTCCATAGCGATCGGCTCCGTACACCTCTCCGGCCTTGCGGTTGCTTCCATCGTAGGACTCGTGCTCAACGCCATCCTGCCCGGCAAGGACACCACATTCGCCGAGAACCCCAACGACCAGCTCTCCGGCTCCCTCGGAAAGTACTGATCCCGGGACGGTCGAAAGACCGCTCAATTTCACAAAGAATGAAGACGGATCTGAAAAGGTCCGTCTTTTTTTACGAAAAAAACCATACGGCAAGTGACCATCTGCCGCCGTTTTTCGTGTATTATGGTGTAAGGCCTAATTCTACTGATCAGGACATCGATGGAAGACGAAAAGATAATCGAGCTGTACTGGGCGCGTTCAGAGAGCGCCGTCAGCGAGACGGAAAACAAATACGGGCGCTACCTTAAGACCGTGGCCAGAAATATCCTCTCCGACGAAGAGGACAGCTTGGAGTGCGTCAACGACACTTATCTTAACGCCTGGAACGCCATTCCTCCCTCGCGTCCCAGGGTGCTGCAGTCCTTCCTGGGAAGGATAACCAGAAACCTGGCGCTGGACAGATACAGGGCGAACACCGCGGAGAAACGCGGCGGGGGACAGCTTGCTCTGGCTCTGGACGAGCTTCTGGACGTATCTTCCGGCGAGAACGTTGCGGATACCGTGGCGGACAGATCCGCAATAACGGATGCGCTTAAACTGTTTCTTTCCGGTCTTACGGACGAGGACAGGCGCATATTCCTTAAGCGCTACTGGTACTTCATGAGCGTTAAGGACGTTGCGCATGACATGTCGCTTGGAGAAAGCAGCGTAAAGATGCGTCTTCTGCGCATGCGCGAAAGCCTCCGCAGAACACTGATCAAAGAGGGTATTGAAATATGATGAACGATAGACTGATCGCTGCGTTAAGCGATATAAACGACGAAATGATAATAGATGCGGCGCCCGGAAAACAGTACGGACAGACTGGCAGCGTGCGTCAGTCGGAGCGCGTTCAGAGACGCCGCACGTTCTACAGGATCGCAGCTGCTGCAGCATGCCTGTGCGTTGTAGTCGCGGTACTCGCGGTCGTCAGGCCCTGGAACGTAGAACGCAACAATGTGGCCCACAATGTTGGGAAGAATAACGAGGTTACTGAACCGGATACGAATATCGTTAATTACCCTTCAATGCCGGACTACTCTGCGTGCAAGGGTTCGGAGACCACCGAGATACAGAGTGAGCTGGCAGTTATAGGAAAGTATCCCGAAGAGCCGGCCGACATATTTGGAACTGCGGCGGTCGGAATGGATATGGAATTCTGCCCGATCGGAACAGTTCCGGGAGATGGGTTCATAGTGCCGGCTGACGTTCCGGAAAAACTTGCAGTCTACCGGAATGAAGAGGCGGATCCCGCAGGGTTCCCAAAGGGTCTGGATAAGACGCAGATGATGGAACTGATCGATATGTATGCTGAAAGACTGGGCATTAACATCGATACAGTCAGCGAGTTCATCGATAAGGATGAGACAAATAAAGACATACTGGTCTGGCTCGATGCTTATTCGGGTGAAGTAAGGATAAAAGCGGACGCCGGCGGACATGTCATGATCCAGATGCCCGAAAGCATGTTCCCAAAGGACATTGGCAGTGTCCTGAGTTTTGAGGATCAGGTAATGAAACAGGACTGGGAGTATGTGGCTGAAAGCTACAATGAAGACGGGTCTGTTAAAAACAGGATCTATAAGGTTCTATCTTACATTTACCACGATCAAAGCGATCCGCTAAAACTTGCCAGCATTTGGACCGCTGTCGAGGGCGTAGTTTACTTGCATATCTACGATTACGGACTCTTGGCGGAAAAGGTCGACGACTATCCGGTGATCTCTCCCGCGAGAGCATTGGAAAAGCTGAAGGCAGGCGAATACTGTGCTCCGCTGAAGAACGGTTCCACATTGTTTTCCGGAGAAGCACAGATAGTTGGACTTAGGATCGAATACTATCTGGACCCGGCAATGGAATATATAGTACCGTTTTACGTTTATACCGCAATGCTTCCGGATGTTACTTCAGATGCAATTTATTCGGAGTATGGGATCAAGGATGCTGCCGCCTATGCAGAATACTATATTCCGGCTATAGACGAAAGGTATTTTGGATCCTCTGCGATGACATGGAACTAAGGTGTCTCATATTAACCGCAGACAACTGAAAAACAGCAAAGGCGGGTCCGCAAGGATCCGCTTTTTTGCGCGGTAATTGCAATATTGCCGGCCAGCGTATAGAATCATAAATGCAAGAACAACTTACTTCGGAGACTATACAGGTATGAAGATACTGGTCATAGGCAGCCCCGGTTCCGGTAAAAGCACTTTTTCAAGAAAGCTCAGGGATATCACCGGCCTGCCGCTGCATTATCTGGACATGATCTTCCACCGCCCGGACAGAACGACGGTGGACAGGGATGAGTTCGACAAAGCGCTTAATGAGATGCTCGCCGGGGACGAGTGGATAATAGACGGCAACTATTTAAGGACGCTGCCGCTGAGGCTTTCCGCTGCGGAAAAGGTGTTCTTTTTCGATCTTCCTGTGGAGGAGTGCCTAAAGGGCGCTGAGAGCAGGATAGGGACCAAAAGAGAGGACCTCCCATGGACGGAGACCGAATTCGATGAGGATTTCCGGCGCTACATAATCGACTTTCCTAAAGATCAGCTGCCGAAAATAGAACGGCTCCTGAAAGACTGTAAGGACACGAAAGACATAGTAGTATTCAGGTCCCGCGAAGAAGCGGACCGCTATCTGGAAACATTGTCTGCAAAGAATTTGAATTGATAAAATGACCGCAGTTTCCGAAAGCCGGAGATCGGCCTTTTTTACCCCAGAGCCAGTTTCCTGCACTCTCTGGCAAGCTCGGAGAGGGTGCTGCACGGCACCATCTTGCAGAGCACGGACATGGTCCTTATGCTCCGCAGGTGCTCCCATTTCCTCTGCGGGATGGGGTTCATCCAGATGATCTCGCCGGCAAGAGACGCGGCGCGGATGACGCTCTTCTGAGCATCCTCCAGCCTTACGGTCTTGGCGTCGGAGATTATAAGAAGGGTGGTCTTCTGGTCCAGTACGGGAGGCTTAAC
>JAFWVZ010000001.1 GCA_017523605.1 Bacillota bacterium
AGCGGCAAGACCATCCGTTTCCACGCCCTCATGCACGGCAGCATCCGCATCGAATACGACGGCAAGGAAATCGAGGTCGACCCCGTGCGCAAGCTGGGCGCCGGGGCTTCGAGATCCTGGACTTCCCCTGCAACCAGTTCGGCGAACAGGCCCCCGGCACGGACGCGGAGATAACCGAGTTCTGTACTATAAACTTCGGCGTCAGCTTCAAGCAGTTCTCAAAGATAGACGTCAACGGCGAGAACGAAGCGCCGCTGTACACCTACCTTAAGAACGAAAAGGGCGGAATCCTTGGCACTAAGATAAAGTGGAACTTCACGAAGTTCCTGGTGGACCGCGAGGGCCATGTCGTGGAACGCTACGCGCCCACGGTAACGCCGGAGAGGATCGAGCCCAGGATAAAGGATCTGCTGTAAAGACCGCCGCACATCACACAAATTACAAAAAACAGTTTGGATTTCTTCACGGAGGCTTGCCGGGGAACACATATTAGTCGCTTATACTTTAACCATCAAAAGCGATTACTAAACTAAAAAACGAAACCTAACAATTCTTCATAAAACCTCCAATATAGAAAAACATTAGGGCGGCTTAAAGAAAGCCGCCTTTTTGTTATCCTGCCGTCATATCGAGCGGCAGCAGGCCCGGGCCCCGGGAGACCGGGACAACTGTGTATCATCGGCAAATTAAACTTTAATTGAGCAAAATCACGCTTGACATCCGCTGTTTCGTGGCGCATAATAACCACAATTTAATAAACTAAACCTGTGAGGAAGAGTAGTACCCTGCATTGCAAAGCCATAGCTAGCTCCGGACGGTGGAAGCGGAGCGCGGCGCGGCAGGCGAATGGACTTCTGAGGGCGGACCGAAAAGCATCCGTAAGGAGCGCTCAGTAGGGACCGACGGGATCCCTCCTGTTACAAATCGGGGTGCCTGTGATGGCAGGCATAAGTGAGAGGCGCGCAAGCGCAACTCGGGTGGCAACGCAGAAGCAGGCGCTTTTGTCCCGGGAGACCGTGGATGAAAGCGCTTTTTTATCCCACATTCCATCAGACAGCGGCGCGCGGCGTAACGCGGGCGCGCAAGTACAGAGTCGGGCCGCGGCAGAACGGATCCGCGGCAAAAAGGAAAGAGGTAAAAAAAATGGCTAAGAAAGAAACAGCACCGTACAAGATCTATCTTACAGAGAACGAGCTTCCAACAAGTTGGTACAACCTGAGGGCGGACATGAAGACCAAGCCCGCTCCGCTGCTCCACCCGGGAACGCTCCAGCCCCTTAAGTTCGAGGACATGCAGCCCATTTTCTGCGACGAGCTGATAAAGCAGGAACTGGACAACGACACGCAGTTCATTCCCATCCCGGAACCGGTAATGGACTTCTACAAGATGTACAGGCCTTCGCCGCTGGTACACGCAGAGTTCCTGGAGAAGCTCCTGGACACCCCGGCAAAGATCTACTATAAGTTTGAGGGCAACAACACCTCCGGAAGCCACAAGCTCAACTCCGCCATAGCCCAGGCATACTACGCCAAGGCTCAGGGTCTTAAGGGCGTCACCACGGAGACCGGAGCCGGCCAGTGGGGCACCGCGCTTTCCATGGCATGCTCCTACTTCGACCTGGACTGCAAGGTATACATGGTTAAAGTGTCCTACGAGCAGAAGCCATTCCGCCGCGAAGTAATGCGCACCTACGGCGCCAACGTCACTCCGTCTCCGTCCATGGAGACTGAGGTGGGCCGAAGGATCGACGCGGAGCACCCGGGAACCACCGGATCTCTGGGCTGCGCCATCTCCGAGGCTGTGGAAGTTGCAGTAAGCACTCCCGGCTACAGATACGAGCTGGGCAGCGTGCTCAACCAGGTGCTGCTGCACCAGTCCGTGATAGGTCTTGAGACCAAGGCGGCATGCGACAAGTACGGAATAGTTCCGGACATCATAATCGGCTGCGCAGGCGGCGGATCCAACCTCGGCGGACTGATAGCTCCGTTCATGGGCGAGAAGCTCCGCGGAGAAAAGGACTACAGGATAATCGCCGTAGAACCCGCGTCCTGCCCCAGCTTCACCCGCGGCAAGTACGTATACGATTTCGCGGACACCGGCAAGGTGTGCCCGAT
>JAFWVZ010000049.1 GCA_017523605.1 Bacillota bacterium
CATGCTGCGGGAACTTCCACCTTGTGAGCGTTGTTGATGCCTGCGTCTACGGCGGCATAGTTCATGTTAACGATGTCCTCGCCCTTTTTGCCGTAAGACTTTACAATGGACTCCTTGAGGTGCTTTACAGCCTCTTCCACGGGTATTACCTTGGTGAGGTTGAAGAACGCGGACTGCATGATCATGTTGATCTTGTTGCCCAGACCGATCTCAACGCCCAGCTTGGTACCGTCGATGGTGTAGAAGTTTATGTCGTTGTTCGCGATGTAGCGCTTAAGAGCTGCCGGGAGATTCTTCTCCAACTCGGCGTCGTCCCAGTTGCAGTTGAGCAGGAACGTTCCGCCCTTCTTAAGGCCGTCTATTACGTTGTACTGATGTACGTAAGCCTGGTTGTGGCAGGCGATGTAGTCCGCCTCGGTTATCAGGTATGTGGACTGGATCTTGTTCTTTCCGAAACGCAGGTGGGAGATGGTTACTCCGCCGGACTTCTTGGAGTCGTAAGCGAAGTACCCCTGAGCGTACATGTCCGTGTTGTCGCCTATGATCTTGATGGCCTGCTTGTTGGCGCCGACCGTTCCGTCGGAGCCGAGTCCCCAGAACTTGCAGCGTACGGTGCCTTCCGGCTCGGTAGCTACTTCCTTTACGGGCAGCGAGGACATGTAGACGTCGTCTTCGATGCCTATGGTGAACTGGTTCTTGGGTCTCTTCTTAGCAAGGTTCTCGTATACGGCTACGATCTGTCCAGGCGTGGTGTCCTTGGAGCCGAGTCCGTATCTTCCGCCTACGATGAGGGGCTTTTCAGCCTCGTCGTAGTACATGTCGCGGACGTCCAGATAGAGCGGGTCTCCGGGAGCTCCGGGTTCCTTGGTGCGGTCGAGGACGGCGATCTTCTTAACTGTCTTGGGCAGGACTTCCTTAAGATATTCGGGAGCCCACGGTCTGTAGAGTCTTACCTTTACAAGACCGACCTTTTCGCCCTTGGCGTTCAGGTAGTTTACTACTTCCTCTGCGGTGTCGCAGACGGAGCCCATGGCAATGATGACTCTCTCGGCATCGGGTACGCCTACGTAGTCGAACAGCTTATACTTTCTGCCGGTCTTGGCGCCGAGCTTTTCCATGTAGTCCGCAACGACTTCCGGAAGGTTGTCGTAGTAGCTCTGAGCGGCCTCTCTGGCCTGGAAGAAGATGTCGCCGTTCTGCGCGGTTCCGCGGATGACGGGGTGTTCCGGATTAAGAGCTCTGGCCCTGAATTCCTTTACGGCCTCCACGTCGATGAGGTCCTTGAATACGTCGTAGTCGATTACTTCTATCTTCTGGACTTCGTGGGAAGTTCTGAATCCGTCGAAGAAGTGCAGGAAAGGTACCCTGCCCCTGATCGCGGAAAGGTGAGCAACGCCTGCAAGGTCCATGGCCTCCTGGACGGAGGAGGAGCACAGCAGAGCGAAGCCTGTCTGGCGGCAGGCCATTACGTCGGAATGGTCGCCGAATATGCACAGCGCGTGAGCGGCAAGAGTTCTTGCGGAAACGTGGAATACGCCCGGAAGAAGCTCGCCGGCGATCTTGTACATGTTCGGGATCATCAGCAGAAGTCCCTGGGAAGCGGTGTAAGTGGTGGTGAGGGCGCCTGCCTGAAGGGATCCGTGGACAGCACCCGAAGCGCCAGCCTCGGACTGCATCTCAACTACCCTTACCTTCTGGCCGAAGATGTTCTTCTGACCGTGGGCTGCCATCTCGTCCACAACTTCCGCCATCGGGGACGACGGTGTTATAGGATAGATAGCGGCAACATCAGTAAACGCATAGGAAACATATGCAGCTGCGTTGTTGCCGTCCATCGTCTTCATTTTTTTTGCCATAAAGGAACCTCCTTGAAACAAATCAAAATACTACAGGATAATTATACACCAAAAGAGGCATAATGTCTTGCTAAAAGAAGAAAAGCGGGGCTGAATATTCTTTCAGCTCCGCTTAATGTTTTGTTTATTTCCGGGACCGTTATGCGTACATGGGCGGCAGGTCCTGACGGGACATGCCGGGTCTATTCCGTCTTTCCGGTGTACAGCTGGTAGTACTTGCCCTTCTGCGCCAGCAGGTCGTTGTGGTCTCCGCGCTCTATTATGCGGCCCTTCTCCAGGACCAGTATGGCGTTGGAATTCATTACCGTGGACAGCCTGTGAGCTATTACGAACGTGGTGCGTCCGTGCATAAGGGCGTCCATTCCGCGCTGGATCAGCACTTCCGTACGGGTATCTACGCTGGATGTGGCCTCGTCCAGTATCATTACCGGCGGGTCCGCTACGGCGCAGCGCGCTATGGACAGCAGCTGGCACTGCCCCTGAGACAGCTGGCTTCCGGTACCGTTTATTACCGTGTCGTAGCCCTCCGGCAGCTTTTCTATGAAGTCGTGAGCGTTGGCAAGCTTGGCCGCGGCGATCACTTCCTCATCCGTGGCATCCGGCCTTCCGAAACGGATGTTGTCCGCTATGGTGCCTGTAAACAGGTTGGTCTCCTGGAGCACCATGCCCAGGGACCTGCGGAGATCATCCTTCTTGATGTCGTTGATGTTTATCCCGTCGTATGTAACGCCGCCGTCCGCAACGTCATAGAAGCGGTTGATAAGATTAGTTATGGTAGTCTTTCCGGCGCCCGTGGAACCTACGAAGGCTATCTTCTGGCCGGGCTTTGCGAATAGGTCTATGTCCTCCAGCACCAGCTTGTCGCCGGTGTAACTGAAGTCCACCTTGTGCATGCGTATGTCGCCCTTAAGCTCCGTAAGAGTTCCGTCCGGAGACTTCCAGAAGTACTTGCCGTCCTCTCTTACGAGAGTCACCTTTCCTTCGTCTACTTCCGGTTTTTCGTCTATAAGCTCGAACACACGGCCTGCTCCCGCAAGAGCCATTACCACGGTGTTGATCTGCTGGGAGATCATGCTTACCGGCCTGGTGAAGTTTCTGGAAAGCAGCAGGAACGCAGCCAGCTTGCCCAGAGTCATACCGGCGCTGCCGCTTACTGCCATTGCGCCGCCGACCATCGCAAGCACTACGTACTGCAGGTTGCCTATGTTTACCATTACAGGCATCAGCGCGTTAGCAAGGCGGTTGGCCTTTGCGGTCTTAACGAACAGATCCTCGTTCCTTACGTCGAAGCCTGCCTTGGCCTGTTCCTCGTGGCAGAACACCTTTACCACCTTTATTCCGTTGAGGAGCTCTTCCGCGTAGGCGTTCATCTGGCCCAGCGACTTCTGGCGCAGGCTGAAGTACTTGGCGGAAGCGCCGCCCAGGAAGATGGTTATAAGGTACATCACCACAACGGTTGCTATCACGACGCCTGTTAGAGCCAGGCTTATGCGCACCATGGCGATGAATATCGTAATAACTGTGATCATCGATGAGAACATGTTGGGAAGCGCGTTGCCCATAAGCTCGCGGATGTTGTCCACGTCGTTGGTGTATATGGACATTACGTCGCCGTACGGTCTGTTGTCGAAGTACTTTATGGGCAGCTTCTGCATGTGCCTGAAAAGCGTTATCCTTATCTTTTTAAGCACGTTGTTGCTGACGTCCACAAGTATCCTGTTCAGCAGGAAGTTGACTATTATCGAGATCACATACAGACAGCCCATGAACATTATGGCCTTGAGCAGCGGACCGAGGTCCGGATCCGCGGAGCCTATCAGCGGCTTTATGTAGTCGTCTATTATGGAACCCGTAAACGTGGACGATCTTACGCTTACAAGGGCCGTGACTATCATAAGCGCCATGGAGACAGCAAGCATAGCAAGCTCCCTGCCCTTCATGAAGCTCATCAGCCTTGCAAACAGTTTTACACTGTTCTTGTCCAGCCTTATCTTTCCGTGGGCTGCAGCCATGGTACCGGGACCGCGGCCCTGCTCTTCGTTGGACTTTTTCCTGGTCCTGTCATCGCTCATCGAAGTCACCTCCCTTCGTCTGGGAATCATAGACTTCCTGATAGATGGTATTGCCGGACAGAAGCTCCTCGTGGGTGCCTGTGCCGCTTATCCTTCCGTTGTCCAGAACTATTATCATGTCCGCGTCTTCCACGGACGATATGCGCTGCGCGATTATTATCTTGGTGCATTCGGGCATGGCGTTTCTAAGGCCTTCCCTTATGGCCCTTTCCGTTGCGGTATCCACAGCGCTGGTGGAGTCGTCGAATATTATTATCTTAGGCTGAGTAAGCAGTGCCCTTGCTATGCAAAGACGCTGGCGCTGACCGCCGGAGAAGTTGTTTCCGCCCTGCTCCACCGGGGCGTTCAGCCCTTCCGGAAGCACGGAAATGAATTCCCAGGCCTGCGCGGTCTTAAGTGCTTCTATGATCTGCTCGTCCGTTGCGTTCTCGTTGCCCCAGCGCATGTTTCCTGCTACCGTGCCTTCGAACAGCACGTTCTTCTGGAGCACCATTGCGACACTCTTTCTGAGGATCTCCAGATCCAGTTCCTTAACGTCCGTGCCGCCGACGGACACGCTGCCCTCCCTTACGTCGTACAGTCTTGGGATCAGCTGGACAAGGCTGGTCTTGCCGCTTCCGGTACCGCCTATTATTCCTACGGTCTGCCCGCTCTTAATGGTAAAGCTGGCATCCTTGATGCAGGGTTTGGCGTTTCCGTAAGCAAAGTCCACGTCGTCGAACACTATGGATCCATCCTTTATCTCCGTTACCGGAACCTCGGGCTGGGCTATGTCCGTCTCTTCATCCAGGACTTCTATTATTCTCTTGGCCGCTGCCTTGGACATTGTAAGCATAAGGATCAGCATGGAGGACATCATAAGGCTCATGAGTATCTGCATTACATACGAGAACATGCTCATCAGCTGACCTGTGGACATGCTGGAATTGATGCACATCTTGGCTCCTATCCAGGAGATCAGGAGCATGCAGGCATACATGCAGAAGGTCATCAGCGGGCCGTTCGCAACGACTATGTGTTCCGCCTTTACGGAGGTGTCGCGCACTTCCGTGGAGACCTTGTCGAACTTTTCTATCTCTTCGTTCTCGCGCACGAAGGTCTTTACTACCCTTATGCCGCGGACGTTCTCCTGCACTACGGTGTTCATCTTGTCGAACAGAGAGAACACCTTTTCGAAGAGCGGGAAAGCAAACTTCATTATCAGGAACAGACCTACAGCCAGCACAGGCAGTACGCATACGAACACCAGCGGCAGTCTGCTGTTGATCCTGAATGCAGCCACCAGCGCGAACACCACGCTCGTGGGCGCTCTGAACAGCATTCTGGTAAGCATCATGTAGCACATCTGCACCTGGGTGATGTCCCTGGTCATCCTTGTTACAAGGCCTGCCGTGGTGAACTTGTCCACGTTGCTGAACGAGAATCTCTGGATGTTGTAGTACATGTCCCTGCGGACGTTGCTGGCAAAACCGGCCGCGCCGGTGGAAGCGAAGATGCCTCCCAGAACGCCGAACAGCATGGAAAGCAGCGCAAGGAGCAGAAGCTTAAGACCCATACTCCTTACGACTTCCATGTTCCCGACATCTATGCCTTTGTCTATCAGGTCCGCCATGTACAGCGGAATGAGAACACTAAGTACCACCTCTCCCACCACCATTATCGGCGACAGCACGGTGAATACCTTGTACTCCCTTCTGCATTTAGCCAGTCTTTTGATCGTTTAAATACCTTTAGAACATAAGATCCGGAGCGAACACCAGTTCCGCTTCCTCGTCGAAATAGAACATTCCGAGCAGTTCCTCGTAAGTGAAGTC
>JAFWVZ010000050.1 GCA_017523605.1 Bacillota bacterium
TACCCTCGGCGCGGAGAGGGGACTCAGCCCGGCTCTGCTCACCACTACATCCATGCTGGTAGGCATCGCGAGCGCCGTCTCCAGATTCATCGTCCCGACCATTTCGGACAAGCTGGGAAGGGCCAAGTCCATACTCGTAATGACCATACTGATGCTGGTCTGCGCGCTGCTGATGATCTTCGTGGGCGGCGTTGCTTACACGATAGTGATATTCCTTATCGTATGCGCTTACAGCGGTCCGGCGGGAGTCTATCCGGCAATGACCGGCGACGCATTCGGCATGAAGAACACCGGTACCATCTTCGGTCTGTCCTTCTTCTGCATAGGATTCTCCTCGCTGTTCGCCACATGGATGTCCGGTGTCATCTATAAGGCCACCAGCGGCTACACCTGGGTATTCATAGCCAGCGCCATCCTCTGCCTGATCCCGATCTACTGCCTTGCCATCTACGATAAGGTGGGAGCAAAGAGAAAGGCAGCAAGGGAAGCAAGGCTTGCAGCCGAGGCATCCTCCGCAGCCGAGACCCCGGCCGAAGCAGCAGCTGCAGCAATAGATACTGCTGGATCCAGAGCGGAACAGCGCGCAGAAAAGGTAAAGACCGAAGCAGAGATAAAGGCCGAACAGCCGCAGCAGTAACCGCAGCACAGACTGAGATATTTCAGCAATAAAAGAACTCCTCCGGACTTACCGGAGGAGTTTTATTGTACAGAAAGACCCCGCATTGACGCGGGGTTGGTTTTAATGCATTAACAGCGTTTACGACAGGTATCTGAACACGCCTTTTACCAGACCTACGATCTCGCAGTCGTCCACGATTATGGGATCCATGGAGCTGTTCTGCGGCTGCAGTCTTATGTGGCCGTTCTCCTTGTAGAAGGTCTTTACGGTGGATTCGGATTCGAACTCGCCGTTGATCATGGCTACTACGATATCTCCGTTGTTGGCGGTCTTCTGCTCCTGGACGAGTATGTAATCTCCGTCCATTATTCCGGCCTCTATCATGGAGTCTCCGTGGACCGTAAGCATGAAGTTGGTGCCTTTGCCTATGAACTGCGCCGGCATGGGGAAGCTTCCTTCTATGTTCTGCTCGGCAAGTATCGGCATTCCCGCGGCTACGCATCCTACCAGCGGAACGTCCACAACGTCCGCGCGGTCCTGAGCCGGAGCCTGAGGCTTTTCCGCGCCTCCGGCAACTACTTCGAACGCTCTGCGCTTGCCGGCCTGCTTTCTGATGAAGCCTTCTTCCTCCAGGATGGTCATGGATTTCTGAACGGTGGATGTGGATTTTATGCCCAGCGCCGCTCCGATGTCCCTTACCGTGGGGGGATAGCCGTTTATCTTTATCTGCTCTGTTATGTAGTTCAGAACTCTTTGTTCTCTGTCTTTAAGATCTGCCATGTTCTGCTCCTTACCGACTAATATTCTCCAACGGTATTCTAACACAAGAACAAAAGTTTGTAAACGTATGTTCTCGTTTTTGCCCGAACTTTTTTGCAGCTGACCGCCGAAGGTCTTTCTGCCGGATCCAGCTCATTTTCTGCCGTCCCGGACGCTTTCAGAATTGACGCTGTGCGGGGGCCGGGCGTATAATTACACTGTATTTATTATCCGTCTTTTTTATTTTTTGAGAAAAGGAGAAGCAAACGCAATAATCATGGACAAGCTTTTTAAACTCAAAGAGAACAAGACCACGGTCAGGATAGAGATCGTAGCAGGACTTACGACCTTCATGACCATGGCCTACATCATCGCCCTCAACCCGAACCTTCTTACCGGCTTCGGCGCGGAAGGGCAGGACCTGTGGAACGGCGTGTTCCTGGCAACGTGCATAGCCTCCGCCATCGGTACTCTGTGCATGGCCTTCCTGGCTAACAAGCCTTTCGCCATGGCTCCGGGAATGGGCCTCAACTCGTTCTTCGCAGCCGTAACGGCCAACATCGCGGTGATCACAGGCATGAGCTACCTTCAGTCGTTCCAGTCCGCGCTGGTAATGATACTCATCGAAGGTGTCGTGTTCCTTATCCTTTCGATCTTCAACGTAAGGGAAAAGATCGTTAAGGCCATTCCTCTGGGTGTGCGCATGGGCATCGGTCCTGCCATAGGACTCATGCTGATGAACATCGGCTTCGGTTCCAACGCAGGCATCTATTCCGAGACCGGCGGACCGTTCTACGCTATGAGAGACTTCTTCGGAGCGCTTACTTCCGGCTTTGCCAAGGAGTCTATGGGCTCAGGCTTCCAGCCGATGGTGCTTTCCGTAGTCACCATGTTCGTGGGACTGTTCGTCATCGTCGCTCTCAGCCACAAGAAGGTAAAGGGCGCAGTCCTAATCGGAATGATAATCGCTTCCATCGTTTACTGGGCCGGCCAGTCCATCTTCCTGAACACAAATCCGTTCGCAAGCCTTGCGACTGCGTCATTCCTGCCTCCGTTCGCGGACATGGCAAAGACCACGCTCTTTAAGCTGGACTTCGCAGGATTCGCCCAGATAGGCTGGTTCACCATAATCACTCTGGTAATAACCTTCTGCATAATCGACATGTTCGACACAATCGGTACCCTGGTAGGTACCGCGGAGCGCGCCGGCATGCTGGATAAGGAAGGCAACATGCCCAAGATGAGAGAAGCTCTTGCTTCCGACGCAGTAGGCACCGTAGTTGGTTCCGTGACCGGTACTTCCACCGTTACAACCTTCATAGAGTCCGCTTCCGGAGTTGAAGCAGGCGGCCGTACCGGACTTACCTCCGTGGTCACCGCCATCATGTTCCTGCTCTGCATGTTCATCGCTCCCGTAGCCGCCATCATCCCGCCGGCAGCTACTTCTTCCGCGCTGATTTACGTAGGAATTCTGATGCTCTCCAACCTTAAGCACATCGACTGGACCGACATCTCCCAGGTACTGCCCGTAGCTATAATGCTGCTTGCGATGCCCGTATCCGGATCCATCGGACACGGCATAGGCCTTGCGCTCATCAGCTACACCGTCATCAAGCTCTGCATGGGCAAGTCCAAGGAAGTATCCGTACTTACCTACATACTGTCGCTGATCTTCATCATAAAGTTCTTCCTGCCGCTGTAAGGAAGCACGGAAGGCCGTCAGTCAGCCTCTAAACGTTTTTAAGCCCGGGTGCATACGCGTCCGGGCTTTAGATTTGTCCGGAATTTTTGATATAATACTGTAACGTTTTCACTTTTTTCTGCATATATGTGTGCAGGAGGCAGGAATGATACCGCTGGAGGAAGTCTATAAAGAATACTCGGACATGATCTTCCGCTGGATCCTTGCAAGGACCGGCAGCGAGCACGTCGCTGAGGAGATAACGCAGGAGACTTTCTATCAGGCGGTGCTCCACGCGGACAGCTACGACTATTCCTGCAAGGTATCCACCTGGCTCTGTTCCATCGCCTCCAACAAATTAAAGGAGTACTACAGGAAGAATCCGGTCCTTGCCGTGGCGGAGGAGAACGACGCAGTCGCGGAAGGCCCGGAGGCAGCGGTGATCGCAGACGCGCAGCGCCTGGAGCTGTACCGTGCCATACATCTTCTGCCCGAGCCGGCAAGAGAAGTAGTGCATCTGCGCGCTTTCGGAGATCTGTCCTTCAGGGAGATAGGAGACATTTTCGGAAAGACCGAGAACTGGGCAAGGGTGACGTATTACCGCGCAAAGACCGCTCTCAGAAAGGAACTGGAGAAAAATGAGTGAAAAACTTCCGTGCGGAATCGTAAGAGATCTGCTGCCTCTTTACGCCGACGGGCTTACCGGCCCGGAGACTACCGAAGCGGTAAAGGCGCATCTGGAAGGCTGCAGCGAATGCCGGGAGGCCCTGCGGGTCATGAAAGAGGGCGAGCCGGAAGCCGCGTGCGAGCCCGAAAAAGAGGCCAGAGAGATAGATTATCTTAAAAAAGTGAAGAAGCGCAGCGTAATGCCCGCGATAGTCGCCGGTTGCGTTGCTCTGCTGGCAATAGCAGGCGTAATGCTACGGTTTTTCGTGATAGGGGATCACACGGATATTTACTTGGCCGCCGAACCGGATCGTGCGCTTTCAATGTCGGCGTCTGCCGAAGGCAAAGATGTTACCGTAAGCATAGATACGTCCGGCTCCGGTCTTGCTGTCTCAGGGGTGTCCTTCAGAGAACTTGGCGTCGGGCACGTCAGGGTGGAACCCAGACTAGTCCCTGAGCTGTTTTTCAAAAGCGGAACAGTGGAAAAGACCTATCATGCGGATTCCGACGTTGTGATGATCTTCGACTGCTTCGGCAGCCCTGTCTGGGAAAGCGGGACAGAGATAAGCCAGCGCATCCAGTCTCTTCTTAGGAAAAGAGTCCTTGACATCGGAGACGATGCAGCTGTCGGAGAGCTTATAAAGTTCGCCGATTTCAGCCTGCCGGCGAATGCGTTTTACGAACTGCAGACCTCATCCGAACCGTACGGGATAAACATTTCCAACGTCGGCTTCTCGGAATATCACAGCAGAGAGCATTTCACTTGTCAGGAATACGAGCTGCCTGTAATAGACGGTAAGTACAGGAGACTCGCGTGCATCCTTCTTGCCTGCGTGAAAGATCTGGCTTATGTGGAATACCGCGCAGTCCCCGACAATATCGATACGGTCATAGAGGGAAGGCTTACGGAAAAAGACGCGTACGAGTACGTAAAGCTCTTTGCGGACGGCAGGGAACTGAAGGCATCCGACATCAAAGGATTCGCGCAAGGCGCAGCGTCGCTGCAGCAGCTTGTGGAGATCCTGGACGATCCCAACTGGTTCAGTATCTATTCGTCCGATCCGAAGATGTTCGGTCGTTGAAAAATAAAGCAAAATAGCACTTGACAGTCTGCCTGCGGGATGGTATTCTACTCGGGTATCAAGCAGAAGTTTCCGCTTCTCGCCTCGCGGCGCAGGCTGTCAGGGCTCATAAGACCGGTCCCTTAAGGGCGGTATTATTGCGGCGGAGCTTGTGTGCACCGCTTTTTTCTTTATTTACGGAGGACAAGACAATTAGTAAAGAAGCCCTTATAAACGAAGAGATACGCGCAAAAGAAGTGCGTCTTATAGATGCAGAAGGCAATCAGCTGGGCATCGTAAGCATCCAGGAAGCCATGGCTAAGGCTCACGAAGCCGAGCTGGATCTGGTGAACATCTCTCCCAACGCCGCGCCGCCGGTATGCCGCATAATGGACTACGGCAAGTACCGCTACGACCAGCAGAAGAGGGAAAAGGAAGCCAGAAAGAAGCAGAAGACCACGGAAGTTAAGGAGATGCGCCTCGGAATATTCACCGAAGAGCACGACCTGGATACCAAGGCTAAGCTGGTAGCCAAGTTCCTGGCAGGAGGCGACAAGGTAAAGATCAGCATGCGCTTCCGCGGAAGAGAGATGGGATACGTTAACAAAGGCAAGGAGACCATGCTGGACTTCTGCGCAATGGTTAAGGACTACGGCAACATAGAAAAGCAGCCCGTCCTTGAAGGCCGCAACCTGTCCATGGTGATAGCTCCCAAGTCCGAAAAGGAAAAGCAGAAGGCTGCCAAGGCTGCAAAGCAGGCGGCGGAGGAAGCAGCGCGCGCGGCATCAGCCGCGGACGCATCTAAAGAGTCTGAAGAATAATTTAGATAGAAAGGAAAACTAAAATGGCTAAAGGCGGAAAGATGAAGTCCCACAGAGGGGCCATGAAGAGATTCAAGCTTACCGGAACCGGCAAGGTAAAGAGAAATAAGGCTTACAAGAGCCACATCCTCACTAAGAAGACTCCGAAGAGAAAGAGGGGCCTCAGGAAGTCCACGATCCTGACCCATGCTGATCAGAAGAGGATCAAGAGCGTACTCATCGGAAAGTAGGAGGTAGAAAACAATGGCAAGAGTTAAGGGCGGCGTAAACGCCAAGAAAAGACATAAGAAGGTACTTAAGGCTGCGAAGGGATTCTATCTTTCCCGCCACAGCACGTTCAAGGCAGCTAATCCTGCCGTTATGAGAGCTCTGCGCTCCGCACAGATGGGCCGCAAGCTCCGCAAGAGAGAGTTCAGAAGACTTTGGATCGCAAGGATCAACGCTGCAGCAAGGATGAACGACATCTCCTACAGCAGACTCATGGACGGTCTTAAGAAGGCCGGAGTCACCATCAACAGGAAGATGCTCTCCGAGCTCGCCATCCACAATCCGGCAGCTTTCACCGATCTGGTGAACACCGCAAAGGCAGCTCTCAACTAATAAGAAAACATAAGCTGTGTCTTAACAGGCACAGCTTTTTCTTTTTTCCCGTCATGGGATATTGTACAATAAAAGAGTAAGAACAAACTACTTTCTGCGTTTGTAAACGGAGGTGCAGATATGGCTAAGTATACGTTCATAGCAACAGGAGACGTAGGTCCCAACAGAGAGAATCCCGACGAGATGTTCGATCAGGTAAGAGACGTTCTGCATTCGGCGGATCTGGTGTTCGGTCAGCTGGAGCCTTGCATAGCAGCAAGCGGAAGTCCGGCGTGCCAGCCAAGGCTTCCCATGCGCTGCAGGCCGGAGATGGCGGAGGCCATCCACAGAGCAGGCTACGACATAATCAGCTTTGCCACCAACCACTGCATGGACTGGGGCAGACCGGCGTTCTTCGACACAATTAAATTCGTTAACGAGCACGACATGGTCTGCATAGGCGCGGGCGAGAACCTTGCCGCTGCCAGAAAGCCTGTGATCAAGGAGCTTCCGGACGGCACCAGGATAGGCATGCTTGCCTACTGCTCCATACTTCCGCAGGATTACTGGGCAAACGAGGAGCGCCCCGGAGCCAACCCGCTGCGCGGAGTTACCGCGTACGTTCCCAAAGAGCACGACCAGCCGGAGACCCCGGTAAGGATGTTCTCCTTCCCGCATCCGGACGATCTGGATAACATGCTGGCGGACATAGCGGCGCTGCGTCCGCAGGTGGACATACTCATGGTATCGTTCCACTGGGGAATACATTTCATACCCGCTGTTATCGCGTATTATCAGCGCTACGCTGCAAAGTTCGCGATAGACGCCGGCGCGGACATAATAATCGGCCATCACGAGCACATCCTTAAGCCCATAGAAGTCTACAAGGGAAAGGTGATAATCTACGGAATGGCCAACTTCGGACTGGAAGGACCTGAGAAGTTCTTCGAGGGCAAGGGAGACCTGCGCGATTCCAAGTCGCATCAGGACATAGCGGCGCTCAATCCGGACATGGCAAAGAAGAAAAGGACCATGCCCGAGGATTCCTACAAGTCTATGGCGATAAAGTGCATAATAGAGGAAAAGAAGATACAGGAAGTGTACTTCCTGCCCGTCAAGCTTTCGGACGACAACATTCCGCGCTTCGTAAAGCACGACGATCCGGAGTTTGCGGAGATAGTGGACTACATGACAGCCATTACCAAGGACCAGAAGATAGAGCCGCACTTTACCGTTGTCGGAGACGAGGTAAGGATAGTCTAGTTTTTGTCAATTCTTGCCGTGCTTACAGCAAAAAATGTATAATGAATAGCAACATCTGTCCGGAACATCCGGCGGAGCGTTCAAGGCCATAGTTCAAGATCAATAGACCATATTCACGTAACCTGAAAGGAGCAAACATGAAGTTCGAAAGAGTCGAAAGGATGAGACCCCGTTACCTTGTGGACCACTATCCGATCTGCATAGAAAAGTACAGGATCTACGCCGACGTAGTAGAGCAGAATAAGCACGACGCACCCATAGTCCAGCGCGGCAAGATACTCAAGGCCTGGACCGAGAGGATGCCCATAGCGATAGCCGACGACGAACTTATCGTAGGCATAGGCGCTTCCAAGCCCATGGGCTTGGAGATAGACCCCAACTACGGCATCTGGAGCCAGGACGAGATCGACTCCCTGGTGGAGGACGGCTACCTGATGACCGAAGAGGATCAGAGGGATCTGCAGGAGCTCAACAAGAAGCACAACCCGGCCACCCAGATGGGCATGCAGGGAGACATATACTACGAGCAGGCCGACGAGCACATAATTAAGCTCCTTCAGGAAGGACTCGTTCTTCCGCCCTGGAAGGCAAAGGGCGAGGGAAGAGGCGTAGGCGGCGGTTACGCTCAGAGCGGACTTGGCCTCGGACCGTCCCTGGTGCTTCTTTGCATCGACTACGAAAAGATCCTTAAGAACGGAACGCTGGCTCTTATCGATCAGGCCAAGAAACTGCAGTCCGAGCTCAGATTCTTCGACGCCGAGAGCATAGACAAGTTCAGATATTATCAGGGTGTCATCTACTCCTTCGAGGCTATCAACACTCTGGCAGAGAGATACTCCAAGCTCGCCGCGGAGATGGCTGAAAAGGAAGCCGATCCCAAGAGAAAGGCAGAGCTTGAGCAGATCTCCGAGATCTGCGCATGGGTCCCCAAGTATCCTGCAAGGACCTTCAGAGAGGCCATGCAGTGCATGTGGTTCCAGCTCCTGATGCTTTCACCTTCCACAACTCTTCCGGGCGGACGTTTCGACCAGATGATGTATCCGTACTACAAGGCGGATCTGGACGCAGGCCGCATCACCTACGAAGAGGCTCTGGAGCTTCTGTGCCTGCTGCGCTTCAAGGACATGGAGCTGAACAGGACTTCCGGAAAGATGAACCGCAAGAAGAACGCCGGATTCGCGAAGTGGCATAACTTCCTGATCGGCGGAGTCAAGGAAGACGGCACGGACGCCACCAACGACATCTCCTACATGCTGCTGGAGGCTGCTCTCATTACCCGCACTCCGCACCACACCATCACGCTGTGCGTAGCGGATTCCACTCCGCACGACCTCATAATGAAGGGTGTTGAGTGCCAGGTGGCAGGTCTTTCCATGCCGGCATTCATCTCCGACGCTTCCTACACCAACTTCTTCACCATGCACGGTGTAAAGATAGAGGACGCCCGCGAGTACGCGATCACAGGCTGCCTGGACGCCAACCTCCCCGGAAAGTCCAGAACAGGCCCGGTGCCCATGACCATCATGACCATGATCTTCGACATCATGCGCCACAACGGCTGGGGCGCCCGCACCAACCAGATGGTAGGAATCCAGACAGGCGACTTCACCAAGTTCCAGAGCTTCGAGGAGCTTTGGGAGGCATGGAGAAAGCAGTTCGAGTACTGCATCTCCGCAGTCACCGAGAGGAACAACGTAGAGATAAAGATCACCCAGGAGATACTGCCCGACCCGGTCCGCGCCGCTCTGATGCAGAACGGCATAGAGTCCGGCAAGGACATCTGGTGCAGGCACGATATCCCGTTCGACAACACCGCTTCCGTATGCTCCATAGGCATGGTAAACGTAGGCGACTCCATGGCCGCCATCAAGAAGCTGGTCTTCGACGAGAAGAAGTACACCATGAAGCAGCTCTACGACGCGCTCGAGGCTGACTGGGTAGGATACGAAGACATGCAGAAGGACTTCCTTGCCGCGCCCAAGTACGGCAACGACGATCCTTACGTAGACAAGATCGTAGCCGAGCTCTACAAGATGCTTGCGGATTACGTAGTCACCAAGCCGACCATCACCGGCGGCACCACCGTTCCCTGCGGCATCTCCATCACCAGCCACCAGCCCGGCGGACTCCTTACCGGAGCCACCCCGGACGGCCGCAAGGCAGGCACACTGCTGGCAGACGGCACCATGAGCCCGATGCAGGGCCGCGACCTCAACGGTCCGGTAGCCGTAATGAAGTCCGCGCTCAACATAGATCAGGATCCGTGGCAGGCAACGCTTCTCAACATGAAGTTCGATCCGAGCAAGGAATTGCACCTGCTAATAATAAATTTTCTAAAGAACAAGCTAGATCCTATCTCGGCATATTAGAGATAGTGCCAGAATTGCCATCGAATTATTGGCAAACTACTTCTA
>JAFWVZ010000051.1 GCA_017523605.1 Bacillota bacterium
CTCTGATGGTAGCAACTACTACGGAGCAGTGCGGCTTGAGACCGGAGAGTCTGCACTTTACGTTCCAGAACTTCTCGAAGCCGATGTCAGCCGCGAATCCGGACTCTGTTACGTGATAATCGAACAGCTTGAGAGCCAGTCTGTCGCCTATGATGGAGCTCTGTCCGATAGCGATGTTCGCGAACGGGCCGGCGTGCACGAGGCAGGGCTGGTGCTCTACTGTGTAGCAGAGAGTCGGGTTGATGGTGTTGCGCATCCATGCGGTCATTGCGCCTGCGACCTCAAGGTCCTCAGCGGTGACCGGGTTGCCCTTCTTGTCGTATGCAAGAACGATCTTGCCGATACGGTCGCGAAGGTCGGGCAGATCTCTGGCAACAGCCAGGATAGCCATAAGCTCGGAGGACACGGCGATGTTGGTGCGGGTGGTCATTCTGTAACCGTCCATCTTGCCTTCGCCGAGGCCTATCTCCATCTTACGCAGAGCCTGGCAGCAGAAGTCCATTACGAAGTTCCACTCGATGCGCTCCGGGTCGATGTCGAGTCTCTTGAGACCGATCTGGGCGAGACGCTCGTCGTCGTAGTTTCTCTCGTGCTGCATACGTGCGTTGAGAGCTACCATTCCGAGGTTGTGAGCGTTCATGATGTCGTTGATGTCGCCGGTGAGTCCGAGCGAGAACTCGGTCATCGGGATCAGCAGTGCGTTTCCGCCGCCTGCAGCGGTACCCTTAACGTTCATGGTGGGGCCGCCGGAGGGCTGACGCAGGCATCCGCCTACATTCTTGCCGAGCTTGCCGAGGCCTTCGATAAGACCAAGGCTAGTGGTGGATTTTCCTTCACCAAGCGGGGTCGGGGTAATAGCCGTAACTTCGATGAACTTTCCGTCCGGCTTATCCTTAAGACGCTCCATTATCTTGATGAAGTCCAGCTTAGGAGTTTTTCCGTAAGGGATTATCTCGTCCGGGAGAAGACCCATCTTCTCTCTGAACCAATCTACAGAAGGAAGCTCCTTTTCTGCTGCTTCAGCGATCTGCCAGTCTTTATACTGGGTAGGATCAAGTTTTGCCATTTGTGACCTCCTGAATAAACTATAATAGTCGGGCCGGCATGAAAGCCGGCCCGGTTACGGCGCAATTAGAGAGTAGCAAGCTCCTTTGCCTTTGCAGCTGCGGAAGCAGCGTCGGTGGTATAAGCGTCAGCGCCGATCTCGTCAGCAAATGCCTGGGTGATGGGGGCTCCGCCTACCATTATCTTTACCTGGTCCTTGCATCCAGCGTCGATCAGGCACTTAACAGTATTTCTCATGGACTCCATTGTGGTGGTGAGCAGAGCGGAAACGCCTACTACCTTGCAGTCCGGGTTAGCCTTAACAGCTTCTACGAACTTCTCTGCCGGTACGTCGATGCCGAGGTCGATAACTTCGAATCCGGCAGCTTCGATCATGATAGCAACGAGGTTCTTGCCTATGTCGTGAAGGTCGCCTGCAACTGTTCCAATGATATACTTTCCGTACTTACCAACAGCGTCTCCTGCGAGGAGCGGCTTGATGGTGGCAACACCGCGCTGCATTGTCTTGGCAGCAACGAGCATTTCCGGAACGTAGATCTCGTTGTTCTGGAACTTGAGACCAACTTCGTCCATAGCAGCCATCATGGAATCGAGTATCTCATCGGGGGTAGCGCCGCCGTCGAGGGCTTCCTGAACTGTGGGCTGGATAAGCTTAAGTCTTCCTGCAGATACTACATTCTTTACACTTTCGATCATTTTGTTTCTCCTTCCTAAAAAACAAATACTATTTTCTATACCCTTCTGCACGCCGTCCGCTCGTCCACAGCATGGACCTGCAGCCGAATATAAACTTACCGTTTAATTATAAGTGAAAAGGCACTGAAAATCATTGTAGGAAATAACAATAATAACGGATAGTATTCTCATTTCAAACAAGCGCCGGCAGGGTAACACCTGTCCTTTTTAGTGAAAAAACCATTGCGAGTTGTGCAATATTTTACTAAATTTGTAACTATTAACAAAATATGCTTGTAAATACACGTTTTTTCTAATATCTTTATATACAGCATAGAGGTGTTAACATGGAACTTACACTAAACATACTTTTGGATGAATTGTCGGACTGTAATCCGCTCTGCTACATAAAAGATAAGTCCAGAGCATTTACAGGCGTACGTCTTATCAGCCCCAACCCGGAAAAGAATCCAAGCAACAAACTGATAGTATGTAAGCTGTCGCAGGCCCTTAAGGCAAAAGGCTTGGGCCACGAGTACTCTGTCGCGGCAGTTATCGACTCCCCTCTTCCGAGGGATTCCGCCATTCTTCAGAACATGGTCCTGTTCGACACGGACTTAAGGCCCGAACTGTTCTTCATAAGGGTCCAGAGCATCTTCGAAAAATACTCCGACTGGTGCTTCGATATGGACCAGTGCCTTATAAAGCACCGTTCCATACAGGACATTCTTACGCTGTCCGAAAAAGTCATAGGGAACTACATAACGATCTCGGATTCGGCGTTCTCGCTGGTGGCATACACCCAAAATCTTAAGTGCGACGATGACATTACCAGAAGACTGGTGGAAAAAGGATATCACGACCAGGAGACCATAAACATTTTCAATAAGGCTAAGCTTATGAACTTCTGGAAAGACGCGGACGACATCTACGTCAGGGACACCGGTCTGATAACGTCAGTACCGATGATGAGCAAGGTCATCCACTACAACAATTCCTACTACGCGCACGTTGTCATGCTGTGTACAAAAAGGCTGCCCAGCGAAGGTCTTAAGGATCTCTTCCGCATATTGATAGATCATCTTATGACCTGCTTTGAACGCCAGTGGATAGAAAACAACCAGATGCCGCACGTCTACGACAGTCTGCTTCTGGATCTTCTGGAATCCTCTGATCTGAGCCCGGAGACCGTGGCTGCGAGAGCAAGGAACTCCGGACTGTCCGTAAAAGGAAACTACGTGCTTGCAAGAGTATCCGCAAACGACAGCGCAGGCATAATGCTCCAGAGGCTGTGCAACGAACTGTCCACACGCATAACCCAGTCCAGAGTTACTCTGAGCAGCGAGATACTTATAGCGCTCATACCCTACAGCACACAGAAACCGTTCTCACAGCTGGAAGACGTGCTCCAGGAGATCATGGAAAGATACAACGCCGAATGCGGTCTGAGCGACCCGTTCAGCAGCCTGATGGAGATAAAGACCGCAGGCGCCCAGGCCCTTATAGCTCTGAACGCGCCGCAGACCGGGACCGCGATCGCGTCCGCAAGTTCCAGAAGAAAGGACATTACAAGAGTAAACACCTTCTCGCGCTGCTATCCAGGATACGCTTTGCTTCAGACCGATGCGGATTCTTCGGTGATAAAATACTCCGCCGCCTACAGGGCTTTGGACAAGCTCTGCGAGAACGACCAGAAGCGCGGCACCAACAACTTCGAGCTGCTTTACGCCTACCTGATAAACGAAAGGAAAGCGTCGGAGACCGCCCAGATAATGCACATGCACAGAAACAACGTAATTTACAGGATAACCAAGATCTGCGAAATGATAGACTCTGACCTGTCCGACCCGGACGTAAGGATGAGACTTCTGCTCTGCTACGAGATCTATAAAAAGAAAGACTGATCACCAGGAAAGGAATCGAAATGTACGAAGACTATTACGTAAATATCCCGGACACCGACGCGTTCTTAAGACGCATACACCTTGATCCCGCAGAGATAAAGCCGGACAAGGAGAGCCTTAACAAGATCCTATACAACCACCACAGATACGTTCCTTTCGACAATCTGGACGTGTGGGCAAAAGAAGCTGAGCCTTCCCTTTCCGTTCCGGATCTTTTCGATAAGATAGTCATGAGACACCGCGGCGGATACTGCTTCGAGATGAACGGACATCTTGAAGCGGCTCTTCGCTCGCTTGGTTTTGAATGCTACAGCGTGCAGATACGCATCACAAAAGGACGCGACTTCCTGCCTCCCTGCAGGCACCGCGCCGTTGTAACGGTAATAGACGGAAAGAAACATTTCTGCGACGTAGGGCTTGGATTCATTTTCTTCCCGGAGGCCGCAGAATTCAACGCGGGCTACACCAGATTCGGATATAAGGCAGTATGCGAAGACGGACTATGCAGAGTCATGGTAAAGAAACCGGACGGAGAAGAAGAGATACTCAGGTTCGAGGATGAGCCGTCGATCCCGATCGATTTCATTAATCCGAACATAGCCTGCTCTCTGGACCCGAAGTCCTCCTTCCGGACCAGACTGTCTCTGGTTATAATGACGCCGGAAGAGAACCGGAAGAACATAGTAAGCGACGGCACCGTCCACGAAGCGAAAACTTCCGTGATAACTCTTAAGGATCCCAGCGGAAAACTGCTGGAAGAACACACCATAGACAACAAGACCGAACTCGCAAAGGTTCTTCTGGAAGAGTTCGGAGTGGAATACAAATAAGTCAAAGCCGTTAGTACTGAATGAAGAGCCTTACACATTTATACAGAATAGGAAAAGGACCGTCCAGCTCGCACAGCATGGGCCCGGAACGCGCGGCACACCTCCTGAAGGGACTTTTTCCGCAGGCGGACGCTTTTAAAGTCACGCTCTACGAGTCGCTTGCCAAGACAGGCCGCGGCCACATGACAGACAAGGTACTGGAGGAAAGCTTTGCGCCCCTTCCGGTAGAGATAGTTTTCGACACGAAGACCGAAGAAGGCCTGGAGCACCCCAACGGAATGGACATAAGCCCGCTTAAGGACGGGAAGATCCTGGATACCAAGCGGGTCTACAGCATAGGCGGAGGAGCCATAAGGCTTGCCGACAGCACCTATGTGGAGCCTCCCGATGTCTATCCGCACAACAGCTTCAACGAGATATCACACTACTGCGCCCAGAAGAGCTTGCGCATATGGCAGTACGCGGAGGAAATGGAAGGCCCGCAGCTGTGGGACTACATGGCCAAGGTCTGGGACGCCATGAAGAACGCCATACGGGATGGCCTGGCAGCAAGGGGAACTCTGCCCGGAGGACTTGAAGTCCAAAGGAAAGCAGGATATCTCTTCGGCCAGTTCTCCCCTTCCGAAACTCCGGAGACAAGGGAGAACCGCATCGTCTGCGCCTACGCATTCGCGGCGGCGGAACAGAACGCGGGAGCAGGAACTGTGGTAACGGCCCCCACCTGCGGAGCCAGCGGCGTAGTGCCGGCAGTGCTCTACTACAACCAGCTGAAGCTGGGCATCTCCGACGAGCAGATCGAAAAAGCCCTTGCTACCGCCGGGGTGATCGGCAACATCATAAAGACCAATGCATCCATATCCGGCGCGGAATGCGGATGCCAGGCGGAGATAGGAACGGCATGCTGCATGGCAGCGGCGGGGCTGGCGGAGCTTCTGGGAATGAGCATGGACCAGATAGAGTACGCGGCCGAGATAAGCATGGAACACATGCTGGGACTGACATGCGATCCTGTCGGCGGACTGGTGCAGATACCATGCATAGAGCGCAACGCCGTAGCAGCAATGAGAGCAATAAATGCAGTTTCCCTTGCGCATTTCCTTACAAACTCCAGGAAGATATCCTTCGACACCATCGTAAAGACCATGTACGAGACCGGAAAGGACCTCGGGAGGAGCTACAGGGAGACCGCTGAAGGCGGACTCGCCAAGTACTACAGCGCTCACACCGGAGCGCTGTAGCAGACTGCAAAAGATCAACGGATAAAAGTTAAGGACAAACACCGGAAAACAATAAAAGACCGGGGCATATGCTCCGGTCTTCTTTATGCGCTTGTGTTTACGTAATTTATATTTCGTACGATTCCTTATATTCCAACGGAACTACTTTAATATCCTTGCCTTTGCACAGATCCAGGAAATCCGAAAGCTCCGCAATGGGCCGTAATCCCTGAGTCCCTTTTCTGTAGTGCATAGGAATGGCAGCGGCAGGCTTGGTGCGCTCTATAAGCTGCAGCGCCGCAGGAGCATCTATGGTAAAGAAGCCGCCTACCGGTACCAGTGCCGCGTCCGCGTTCTTAAACAGCTCCTCTGCCCTTTCCGTTAGCGGGCAGCCCAGATCGCCGTAGTGCACTACGGTCTTTCCCTCGGCTTTAAACAGGCGGATGAAGGTGAAGCCCCTCTTTGCACCGTTCGCGTCGTCGTGAGGAAGTTCCAGCTCAGTTACCTCGAAAGGACTGGGGCGTTTTGCGGGTACTATCTCCACAGCGTCCGTATACGCATGGTCCATGTGTCCGTGCGAACAGTAGACCTTGTTTGCGGACAGCTTAAGATCCCCGTATCCGGGCACGCCGCTGTCGTACGGATCCAGGGCTATTACATAGCCGTCCGACTCCAGTGTAAAGCAGGAATGTCCGTAATAAGTGATCTTCATGACCTAGAATCCGCTGTGGATGCTGGTGCCTCTCTTGCTGTCCGGGTTGCGGTTGACAACGGAGGCCGCGGAATTTCCGCATGCGGCCAGGCAGGTAAGAGCCAGAGCTACGGCCAGAACGGCAGCGATAAGTCTTTTGGTGAGAGTCATTTTGTTCAGTCCCCTTTCCTAAAACACGGGATAACCTAACTTACGGTCTTATTATAATCGTTTTTCCGCAAAGTACATATAGATTCTGTGAAGAATTGATAAAAACGCGGTCGTTTTGCGCCTCAGCGCGGAACCATGGACTGTAGCACCGGTCCGTTCTTCTTCAGCCACGCGTTGTGTTTTTTGTATTCCGGGAATATGCGCAGGACCTCCGCGTAGAAGCGGCCGGAATGGTTCATCTCAAGCAAGTGGCACACCTCGTGTGCGCATACGGAATCCAGGACCTCTTTAGGAGCAAGCATAAGGAGGCAGTTCATGCTTATGTCGCCCTTGGCGGTGCAGCTGCCCCAGCGGGTCTTCTGACATCTTATCGACACGCTCCTTACCCTTCCGGATACGCCTGCCAGCCTTGCGAAATGCTCTATCCTGCCCGGTATGTACTGCTTTGCGAGCTTTTTAAGACGGCTGAACTGCTCCGGAGTCATGACTTTTATGTCTCCGGCTGAAGCTCTGGCCTTAGCCTGCTTTGCAAGCTGCTTTCTTGCCCAGTCCTCGTGGGACAGGACGAAAAGGTCTATCTCGAATTTTGGCACAAGATAAGGCGCCCGGACTTCTACCGTGCCGTCCGGCTTTACCTGCATCCCTATGGTCTTTCTAGAGCTTCTTATAAGTCTGTATTCTATCATTTGCCGGAAATGATCCCTTAAGCCCCGGATCCGCCCGGAACTTTACCGTTTGGCGCTTCCGCGTCAGGCCTTTACTATGTTTACCAGTATCTCCACCATCTTTTCCATGGCGTCGGCGGATACGAATTCCTTAACGGAGTGGTAGTTCTCGCCGCCCGTGGAAAGGTTGGGACAAGGCAGTCCTTCGTAAGAAAGTCTTGCGCCGTCAGTACCTCCGCGTATGGGAACGGTAACAGGCTCTACGCCCGCGGCCTTCATGGCGTCCTCAGCCCTTCTTATGATGTGCATGACGGGAAGGATCTTCTCCTTCATGTTGTAATAACTGTCCTTAACTATGCATTCCGCCGTACCCTCGCCGTATTTAGTGTTTATTCCGGCCTCGAGCTCCTTAAGCAGCTCCTTCTTGGCTGTGAACTTTGCCATGTCGTGGTCGCGGACGAGCATCTTTACTACTGCCGAAGTCTCGTCGCCGTTTATCTCCTGGATGTGGAAGAAGCCTTCGTAGCCTTCGGTCCTTGCGGGGATCTGGTCCTCCGGAAGCATGGACACGAACTCGGACGCGATAAGCACTGCGTTCTTCATCTTGTTCTTTGCGCTGCCCGGGTGGATGTTGAGGCCTTTTACCTTAAGCACCGCAGCTGCCGCGTTGAAATTCTCGTACTCCAGCTCTCCCAGCGCGCCGCCGTCCACGGTGTAGGCAAACTCCGCCCCGAAGCCTTTTACGTCGAAGAGATCCGCGCCGCGGCCTACTTCTTCGTCCGGTGTGAATCCTACGGCTATGCGCGGATGCTTTATCTCCGGGTTATCCGCAAGATACTCGACGGCGCTTACTATCTCCGATAAGCCGGCCTTGTCGTCCGCGCCCAGGAGCGTTGTACCGTCCGTGATTATGAGCCTCTGACCGGCGTACTTATCCAGGAACGGGAAATCCTTAACTGCTATGGTACCGTTTCCCTGGTCTATGTCGCCGCCTTCGTAGTTTATCAGCTTAGGCTTGATGCCCTCTCCCGGAGCGTCCGGGGATGTATCCATGTGGGATATAAGTCCTATGCAGGGAAGGTCCTCGCAGCCGGGGCTTGCCGGAAGGTAACCGTATACGTAGCAATTGCCGTCCAGTTTAACTCCGGACAGACCTATTGCCTTAAGCTCTTCTGCTACGTGCTTTGCCAGCTCGAACTGGCTCTTTGTCGACGGTATGTCCTCCATGTCGTATTCCGAGGCAGTGGGATACGACACATAATCCAGAAAACGGTCGATGACTTTGCCGGTGTAATAACTCATTTTTAACTCCTTTTATTGCTGCGGCAGGCAGCGGGACTACAGGTCCCCCTCCTGCCTGAATATGCCGTTGTCGTAGTCCTGAGCGTAAGTCTCGGTGGTACCGTCGAAGTTTACGGCAGCCTCGTCTATCTGCTCGTCGAATCCAGTAAGAGCCGCAAACGGAGAGAACTGCGCTGCCCTTCCCTCGCGGGACATGTGCGTGTGCTTTGCGGATCCGCGGTATTCCATGTCTATTATATCGCTGTAGAGCTCTCTGGCGGAAGCCATTTTGTTCTTGTTTCCTCCGTATCCGTTCTCCGGGGGCTCAGGCTTTGTGCCCTCCTACCTGCGCGTTCCTTTCCATTGCGGTAGCTGCTTCCTGAAGATCCATGCCCCTTACTATGGCGTTCTTCCCGAAGCGTCCGCGTATCTTGAGCACCGCCTCCTGGCGCGCACGTTCTGTCTTGTCGTCCTTAAGCTTTTCTTCTTTCTGCTTAGGATCTTCCGTAAGCGAGAAAAGATCCAGCTGCTGTTCCCCGGCCTCCAGCTCCACACGGCGTTCCGTGCGAACGTGGTTGGCGACCACGTACATGCGCCTTACCAAAAGTTCTCTGTCCACTATCGAGTCGTAGAGCTCCGTTACCGCGTCCATCATGGCCTTGCCGGACGACGTGAAGCCTCCGGGGATGTTGATGGATCCGTGTGCGTCCTTAGGCGCAGTCCGTCCGTAGTAGTCCTTTTTCGTCTGCCCTTTAAAAGTGCTGTCCGTCCGCCCGGTAATGTTGGCCGTGTCGTAGCAGACCGTAAGGACGATCTGGTCCGTAAGAACGCCTTTTCTTACAAGATCCAGGCTCAGCATGTCCGTCATCTCCCGGACTATGAGCCTTGCGTCCTCAAAACTGTAAGGTCTGGACAGCACCTGCCCGGAGCTGAGGCTGCGTTCTGAAGGACGGTATTTCTTTATGTCCGCTATGGTGCAGGGCTCGTATCCCCAGGCGTGGTCTATGAGCAGCTCCGCGTTTACCCCGAACATCTTGTACAGAAGGTCCTCGTTGCGGACCGAACACCTTGCAATGTCGCCCATGGTGTACATGCCGGCCGCAGCCAGTCTTTTGGCGTATCCGCGCCCCACCCGCCAGAAATCCGTTATGGGCCTGTGATCCCACAGAAGTTCCCTGTAGGAACGCTCGTTTAAAGACGCGACCCTTACTCCGTTCTCGTCCGGGGGCATATGTTTTGCAACGATGTCCATGGCGATCTTGCAGAGATAGAGGTTGGTGCCTATACCGGCCGTAGCCGTTATGCCTGTCTCGTTAAGCACATCCCCTATCAGCCTTGCCGTAAACTGCTCCGCGGTAAGTCCGTAGAGCTTAAGATAGCTGGTGGCGTCTATGAATACCTCGTCCACGGAATAAACGTGCACGTCCTCCGCGGAAACGTGCCGCAGATAGATGTTGAATATCTCCGTGCTGACCCTCATGTATTCCGCCATCCTGGGTTTTGCTATTATGAAGTCCAGCTGCAGCGAAGGATCGCTCTTAAGCTCCGGATCCGAGAAGCTCTTTGCCGTAAATCTGCGGCCGGGCGCTCTGGTCCTTCTGTCCGCGTTTATCTCCTTCACCCTTTCCACGACTTCAAAAAGCCTTGCGCGTCCTGAAACGCCGTAGCTTTTCAGCGACGGTGTGACGGCAAGGCATATGGTCTTTTCCGTGCGGCTCTCATCCGCCACCACAAGGTTAGTGGTAAGAGGGTCCAGGCCTCTGGCGGCGCATTCCACCGAAGCGTAGAAAGACTTAAGATCTATTGCTATGTAGGTTTTCCCGGATGGACCGCTCATCGCAGTTTATCTGATGTTTTTCCTTATTGCTTCCAGCAGTTCTGCGTAGGTCTCAAGCGCCGGGATCTGCGGATACTGAGCCTTTATTGTGTCCGTGCTTCTGAACAGGAATCCGGCGCTGCTGGCCTGTATCATTCCAAGGTCGTTGTAGCTGTCGCCGCTTGCGATGGTGCCAAGACCCACGGAATGCAGAGCGTTTACAGTAGCAAGCTTGGTGTCGCCTTCAACGCGCATTTTGAATCCTGTTATCTCGCCGTTTTCCGACACTTCCAGACTGTTGCAGAATATCGTGGGTCTGCCCAGCTTCTCCATGAGCGGCATGGCGAACTCCTCGAAAGTATCGCTGATTATTATTACCTGTGCAAAGGAACGCAGCTCGTCCAGGAATTCCCTGGCGCCTTCCAGAGGCTCCATCTTGCGTATGACTTCCTGTATCTTGTCCAGTCCGTAGCCCTTTTCCTTAAGCAGGGCTATGCGCCACTTCATGAGCTTGTCGTAATCCGGCTCGTCGCGCGTGGTGCGCTTAAGTTCGGGAATTCCGCTGTTCTTAGCGAATTCTATCCATATCTCCGGTACAAGTACGCCTTCCAGGTCTAAGCAAACTATCTTCATGATCCTCTCCGTATTTCTAAGCTTTCGCTGTTATTGACTAATTGATTGCTGCCGATGTCTTATCCCTACCATTCGGTGGACGGCAGGATAATGTCGTCTTCGAACATCTCCCGTATGATGGCCTTTTCCTTATCCGGGGCAACAGGCTCGTCCGTAAATTCCCTCTGGAACCGGACCTTCATGCTGGCAAGCTGCGCGGCTTCGGTCCGGGCTTCCAGCAGATCCCTTCTGTCCAGGATTATGCAGTCCACAAGTTCCCACAGAAACAGCCAGAACAGTATCAGCACTGCCTCGCTTACGACTCTGACCGCGTTCGGGAAAAGCGTATTTACCAGCCAGACTATGCCGGCGAACACTACCGCTCCTATGAACAGCATTATTATCTTGGTCTTGTTGCGCTCCAGCGCCATCTGGGTATCGCCCATCTTGAGCGCGTAGTAGTCCGCAATGGTCTCTTCTATGCAGTCCCTCTGCTTTTTGGTGAAAATGTGGTTGCAGATCTCCAGAACTATGGGATACTCCGTGGGAACGTAGTTGGCGTTCTCTTCCACGAACCTGGTGAAAGACCCGTTGAGCCATTCGTAGCCGTCCACGGAATATTTATCTATTATGTCGTAATAATCGTTTACGTTGCAGGATATGTAGGCAAGTCCGTTCTCCACGTAGAAGTCCTTTACGAACTTGTCCAGATCCACGCTTTTCCGCCTGAACTGCTTAAGGTTCTCCTTAAGCCTCCGGCTCTTTCTCTTCTTACTGCTGTCGAACAGCATTATGATCTCTCTCCTGTAAGTTGTTTTATGTTTCGGTATTGCCGGACCCGGGCTGACATGCGCCGCATGCCTTTTCCAGCTCGGAAAGACCTATTCCAAGGCGCCTGAGCCTTTTAAGGAATGCGCCCGCGTTGGCGTTTCCTATGCCCAGAGCTTCTCCTGCGGCCGCGCGCCTTTCCGCGCTTCCCTGCTGACCGGCAAGCCCCAGAGCCGCCATGTCGTCCGCGGTGACTTCCGTGTAAGGTGTTCCGTCTGCTTTGCGCTGCGGATCTCCTCCGTCCGGACTGTCCGCGGCCTTGCATCCCGCGGCTGTGAGCGCCTTTAGTATGTCTTCCGGCAGAGCGTTCTCAACGCCGGTATCTCCGTCTTTTTGCGCCTGACGTTCCGTAAGATACGCGTGCTTAGCGTCCGGAAACAGGGCTTCCAGCCTTTCGCGTATGCGCCTTCCGGCGTGGTCCGGATCCGTAAATATTACTATTCCGTTTCTTTTATAAGCGGCGTCTATGTTTTCCAGCGTCTTTTGGGTGATCCCGTAGCCGTGGGTGATTATGATGTCCGCTTCGACAGCCGCAAGCACCGCGGACATGTCGTCGCGGCCTTCCACGACCACCGTTTCCTTAAGCTTCATCTAGAGCCTTTCCTTCCACATTCCGGACACGAAATACATCATGGCCGCCCAGGTGAAGACAGAGAAATACACTCCTTCCCTGTCCGTGCATCTGCGCATCATCTCCTGTATCTCGTCCTTGCCGTAGACCACGTAATCCCCTATCATTTCTATGGATTCCGTGCCGCCGGAGTTGAACGTGAAGCCTTCCGGAAGATCCGCCACGGCGCAGGCCATGGCGTTGCATTCGTCCGTCATTCCGGGAGTGCTGAAGAACAGCGGACTTATTACGAACAGTTTGTCGCTGTCCGAGAGACGAAGACCGGTCTCCTCTTCTATTTCCCTTCTGGCTGCGCAAAGGACGGGTTCCGGCTCGGAAAGATCTCTTTCGTCCAGAAGCCCCGCCGGAGGACTGAGCAGATACTGTCCTACCGGATAGCGGAATTCCTTGGTAAGGAGCAGCCCGTACTCGCCGCCCTTGTTCCTTACGATGACTACGCAGGTAACGGCGTCCGGCCTGAGCGCGCGGAACTCCTCGTCCGAGAGCACGGCTACGGTACCTTCCGCCTTACGTCTGGTGGCGCTGAAATAATGCTTGGTATTCTCGTACTGAAGGTCCAGAACGCTTAGATATTTATTATCCAGCAGGGTCTTTACCTGATCCTTTTCCAGTTTTGGCTTATCCATGGCTTATTTCTTCCCGTTTTTTCCGCCGCTGCCCTCTTCCACGTTCTGAGGCTTCTGAGGATACCCGTGAGCGGCCTTCCAGTCCTTGATCTGCTTAAGCCTTTCCGCGTAGCGGGTCTCGAAGCCCTGATCCGTGGGCCTGTAATACTCGCGTCCCAGCAGCGTATCCGGCAGACACTGCATGTTGGTAAGCTTGTCCTTTGTATCGTGCGCGTACTGATAACCTTTTCCGTAGCCTTCCTCGCGCATCAGCTTTGTAACGCCGTTGCGGATGACCAGAGGCACGGGCTCGTCCAGCATCTCCAGCGCATCCCTTCTGGCTTCCATGTAGGCCACGTCCAGAGCGTTGGACTTGGGCGCCAGCGAATTGTATACGACGGCCTCCGTAAGGTGCACGTTGCACTCCGGGAAACCTATCAGATGGCATGCCTGGTACGCCGCCACGCATATCTCCAGAGCCCTTGGATCCGCCATTCCTATGTCCTCCGCGGCGAAACGCGTTACGCGCCTTGCAATGTACAGAGGATCCTCGCCGGCCTCCAGCATGCGGGCCAGCCAGTAGACCGCAGCGTCCGGGTCCGAATTGCGCATGGATTTATGGAGCGCAGAGATAAGATTGTAGTGCTCCTCCCCGCTCTTATCGTAGAGCAGCAGTTTTCTTGATATGCACTGCTGCATTACGTCGTCCGTTACGTTTATGGTGCCGTCCGAGTCCGCGTCCGAGTTGAGTATGACCATCTCCAAAGTGGAAAGAGCCGCCCTTGCGTCCCCGTTGGAGAACGCGGCAATGGACTTTACCATATCCGGTGTTATGTTAATTTTTTCGTTTCCGAAGCCTCTCGGGTCCTTTATAGCCCTTTCAATGATGCCGGTGATGTCCTCTTCCGTAAGCTGTCTGAGCACGAACACCCTGCAGCGCGACAGAAGAGCGCCGTTTACCTCGAACGAGGGATTTTCCGTTGTGGCGCCTATGAGTATTATGCTTCCCCTCTCCACGAACGGCAGGAACGCGTCCTGCTGGGCCTTGTTGAAGCGGTGGATCTCATCCACGAACACTATCGTTTTGGTACCGAAGCGGCGGTTCTCCTCCGCCTGGGTCATTACGGTCTTTATCTCCTTTATGCCGCTTGTTACGGCGGAGAAGTTTATGAACTCCGACTTTGTGCTGCTTGCGATTATCCCGGCAAGCGTAGTTTTACCCACGCCGGGGGGCCCCCAGAAGATCATGGAGGTTATCTGATCCGATTCTATTAGCTTGCGCAGAAGCTTTCCGGGCCCTATGAGGTGGCTCTGCCCCGCAAACTCATCCAGAGTCTTGGGGCGCAGCCTGTCCGCGAGAGGACGGAAAGCCGTGCTGTCGAACATTGTAAACTGGTTCTTATCGGTCTTCATGTTTTGATCGTTTTCCAACTGCGGAATAAAATAACACCAGTATTATATTACCACATTAATTAAAATAAATCAAGAACATTTGTTCTGTTCCTCTTTGCTTCACAAACCGTTTTCGATAATGTATAATCATCCATTAGTGAATATCAGAAGACACGGAGCATTCTAATGAGGATAGGAATAGGCATAGATACCGGCGGCACCTGCACGGACGCTGTCGCAATGGATCTGGACAGCAGAAAGGTACTTGCCAAGGGCAAGACCGAGACCACCAGAGAAGATCTTTCAATAGGAATAGCCAAGGCGCTGGACATGCTGCCCTTAGAACTTGTGCAGCAGGCGGAACAGGTCGCCCTCTCCACCACCCTTGCGACCAACGCCTGCATAGAAGGCAAAGGCTGCAGGGCTAAACTTGTCATATTCGGAATACACGACGAATACCTGCGCCGCATGCACGCTCCGGAGAACTACAACCTTAAGCCGGAATACGTGCTCTGCGTGGACACCAACAGCAGCGCGGACGGTCTTATGATAGATGAACCGGACTGGGACGAGCTGTTCAAAGAGCACGGAAAATGGCTCACAGACAGCGATGCACTGTGCGCCGTGGAACTCTGGTCCGACGACATAGGCGCTCCCTGCGAAAAAAAGTTCAAGGTACTTGCCGAAGAAAAGACCGGCAGACGCTGCATAACGGCAAACGAGCTTACGGAAGGCATAAACATATTCGCAAGAGGCGCCACCGCCCTTCTGAATGCCAGACTTCTGCCCGTTGTAAGCGAGTTCCTTGCAGCCGCGGAAAAGGCTTTCCGCGAAAGAGGCTGCAAAGCTGACATACGCATAGTACGCAGCGACGGATGCATAATGTCGGATGAATACTCCCTTATCCGTCCGGTGGACACCGTGCTTTCAGGACCCGCGGCCAGCGTTCTTGCAGGCAAAGCCATGACCGACAGCGAGAACTACATAATAGTCGACATGGGCGGAACGTCCACCGACATATCAGTAGTAAGCAGCGGCAAGCCCGTAAGGGACAAGAACGGCATACGCATAGGCGGCTGGCAGACCTCCGTGCGCGGCATTAAAGTTGCGCCCTTCAACCTCGGCGGCGACAGCGCAATACGGCTTAAGAGAAACGGAAAGCCCGCCCTGTTCCCAAGACGCGTAAGACCCATGTGCGCGGCGGCTTCGGACTGGCCGGAGATACTGCCGGAGCTGGAGCGCATAGTAAATAAAAAACACACCAACATCTTCCCCCTGCACGAGTTCTTCTACCTTGCGCAGGATCCGGAAGACATCAGTCTTTTCAACGAAGAAGAAAGAAAACTGATAGAATACGTGCGCAGCGGCCCCAAGAGCATGGAGAGCCTTGATACCGCGCGCATAGACATATACGCGCTCAACACGGAAAGACTGGAATCCGAGGGCATAATAATGCGATGCGGCCTTACGCCTACGGACTTCATGCACATAAAAGGCGATTTCTTAAGGTACGACACCAGAGCGTCCGTGCTTGCCGCAAGGTTCATGCTCATAAACATGGGCAAGGAAGATACGGAAGAAAACGTCCGCAAGCTTGCGGACGAAGCCTACGAACTGGTGCAGTTCAGGATGTATCAGGACATAATAGACCTGTCCCTGCAGCAGATGTATCCCCAGGAATTTAAGGACGGACCGGACGGACAGATGTCGCTGATCATAAGCGAAGCCTGGAAGAACAGGAACGCCGCGTCCGCGGGGATACTCGGAGAAAAGTTCTTCAGCGGATACACCCTCATAGGCATAGGCGCGCCCACTCACCTGTTCCTGCCGGAGGCTGCAAAGGCTCTGGGCGCGGACTATCTGCTGGCGGAGAATGCCGAAGTGGCGAACGCCATAGGCGCGCTCTACGCCAGGGTCGGTTCCACGGCAAGGGTCAACATTACAGAGCGCTATTCTCCGGAGGTGGGAGGATTCTTCTACATCGTCCACGATCCGGAAGGAAGCTACCGCATAGAGGAAAAAGGCGAAGCCTTAAGGCGCGCAAGAAAAGCCGCAGAGAAAGCGGCCGAAAAAGAAGCCCGCGCTCGGGGAGCAACGGGCAATATAGTTACTGATTCTCACATAGAACAGATGGACACCTTCGACAAGTGGGGCGTTCGCGCCGTCCTTGCAAGGGTAGCAGTAGCGGAGGCTCACGCCCTGTAGGAACTACTTAACGGCAACGCCGTTCTCCCGGAGGTAAGCCTTAAGAGCGGTGGCGCCGCCCTCCAGATAGCAGTCGTTCTTGAACATGGCGTTGTAGTTGCCCATGGTAAAGATGACTAAAGCTCCGGGGATCTCCTTGCAGCCCGCGATGCGGTCCAACGGAACGGATATGAAGTGCTTACCTGCCCTGTAGATCTCCAGAGTCTCGCCGAGCTCGTAGTGCAGGACCGGGTTGGATTCTCCGGTATCCTCCAGTATCCTTGCGGCATCGTATTTTGCCCCTACAGCGTACTGGATGAACTTAAACAAGAATATCACGAAGAATATCGCAGCGAATACCAGGAACCTGGTAAGTCCGGACGAAAGATAAAGTCCGAAGCATACTGCGCAGAACACCAGCGACGCCAAGTGAGTCACCAGCACTTTGGTAAAGAACATGTAGTAAGCGCGGAACACCGCCTTGGTGTCGTCCGGGGAATATCTGTACTCGTTAATGAACTTCATATCGTACCTCTGTTTCTGAACATGTATCGGTCATCTGCCCGGAAGCCTTATCCGGGCAGTTTTTTTGCAGGATGTGTTCCGTTATTTCTCCGGAAACGCCGCATTATTCACTATCTCTATGTCCGCGGCCTTTACCGTAAGGTACTTAAGACCGGAGGGCATCCAGAGCAGCATGTGCGTCTCAAACGCGTTCTTAACATTGTAGATCTCCGAGATCAGGAATGTGCAGTTGGAATGCACACAGCAGTCGTGATGGTGATCGTGATCGCAGCAGTCATCATCGCAGCAGTCGTCGTGGTGGTCGTGATCGCAGCAGTCATCGTCGCAGCAATCATCGTGGTCGTGGCTGTGCGTACGGATATTTATGCCCTTGTCGCGCTCGGTTATCTCCGCGCCTTTAAACACTATCTTCCTGAACGGGCTGTCGCCCTCTTCTTCCATGCCTTCTATGCAGAAGATAAGCTCAAGGTTCCTGCCCTTCTTCCTGATGGAAAGCAGATCGCAGTCGTGAAGGTCGAACCCCTCTATGATGTCCTGCGGAACGTTCTGCTTAAGCAGCGCCCTCTCCGCGTTGCGTCCTATTCTGGAGAACTCCCTGCGGGCAATGCGTTCTTCTTCCTTAAGAGCCGTAAAAACGCTCTCCGGCACCAGTTCCAGGGCCAGGAGCCTCTTATCCACGGAGTCCAGAAGTTCGCTGCCGGTGCCGTACTTAAGCTCCGCTTTGCGGTCCTCGTACACATCGCGGAACATTCCGCGGAAATCCTCCTCGGAGAACGGTTCCCTTGCTTCGAACTCCTCCGTCTGAGCCTGCTGCTCTTCCAGTATGAAGTTCTTTACTTCTTCCATGGATGCGGGCGTTCTGGGCTTTCCGGTCTTTAGATCCGTTACCACCCAGTCCTCGGCGCAAAAGCCCCTGTCGTTTAGTATGTCCAGCAGGTAGCCAAGATCCGGCGCTGTATTGTAGGCCTTCTTCTCCGCCGCCATCTCCCTTTTAAGAGTCTTTTCGTAGAGCGCGTCAATGTCCTTTTTCGTGTACTTTTTATCCGGTACCTTGCGAAGTCCTGCCGTAAGCTCGGTCTTCTGCATCAGTTCGTACCATTCTTTTGTGTAATATCTCATCGTTTCCTCCGGTAGTCTTATCCGTATGACGAGCCCGTATTACTCGTCGTTGCCCACTATGAACAGCAGCGCTACGTCCTTATAAACTGCTATGAACAGGTCTTCCGTAAAGTAGAACGGTCCGTTTCCCCTGCCGAAGCCGCTGTAGCCGTCCAGAACGTCCCCGTCCGCCTCCACGAGCAGCAGCTGCGAGGGCTTGCCTATCACGAATCCCAGTCTTCTGTTCAGATTCCAGGTGTGTTCCCTGCTCCATCCGAACTTAGCCAGATGGTCCGACAGAGTGTCCTCCGACGGAACTATCTCGAAGTTTTCCCGCGAAGTCCCCAGCTCGTCCGCCAGAGCCTCTTTTAATGCGTCCTTGTTGAGCAGCCTTGCCGTCATGGAAGACGGTCCGTAAAAAGCATTGTCGGAGATCGCTTCGGTTATTCCTCTTGCGAATCCGCTTATGTACGCGCTTCTGGTCTTAGTCATCCGTGCCACCTATTTTTTGGAATATATCGGATACGCAGTTACCACACGGTTCTTGCTGTCCAGATACATGTTTATCTCTATTCCGTTGTAATAGCCTATGTAAGTGTCGCCCTTGTGTCTGTTGTTCTTAAGGGCATCGTTTCTTGCCGCAACGATACAATCCACCACGTCCTGCGGGCTCCAGTCGTCCGGGTAGAAGGTGCTGTAGTGTTCCTTCTCGCGGCCGTTCACCTCCACATATGCGGTGTAGCAGCCGTTCTTGTCAGTCTTCGAACGGGTCTCCTCCAGTATCTTTCCCGGGGAGTCTTTTATCATGTCGTAGTGATACCCGGATCCCTTGCCGCTGGAATTAACGGTGCCCAGGAATATGTGCTCTATGGCGGACTTGTTGAAAACATCCGTATTCTTTAGCTTTTTAAGATCCGCTTCGGTGTAGTAGACAGGGCCGGAAGGTTCCGGGTCCGTCTGCGGGACAGGTGTCGGAACAGGATCGGTCTTAGAAGGCTCCGGCACAGTATTGTTGCCGGGAGTAGGCTCCGGGACGTCGGCTGCATTGTTAGTGCTGGAACCGTTGTACGGTACCAGGTCCGGTGCGTTGTCCAGAAGCGACTTTACGTACAGCGCGGCAAAAACGACAGCCAGCACCAGAACCGCTGCTATCGCGATCTTTATTATCTTTTTGCCATTTAGTCCTTTGCCGCTCATTGCGCCCTTTTACCGTTAACCCTTAAAAAGAAGCAGTATGCATATGAAAGCGAACGACACTATTACCTGCATCAGGTTGAATCCGAACCTTACCTGCTGGTTGGAAGATCCCCTGTTCTTGCGGAAGTGGTCGTGTATGGGGGTGCGCAGGTTCGCCATGAACTTCTTTGCCTTGAACGTACGCAGTACCGCCAGCTTAACAAGTCCCATAAGGCCGTCTACCAGCAGCACTATGCAGCAAGGGATCGCGAACAGCGCGTTGCCCATGCGCAGGAACAGGAATCCAAGGAACAGACCGATAGGCCTGGAACCGGCGTCTCCCATCAGCACGGTGCTGGGCTCGCTGTTGAATAAAAGATACGCGAACAGCACGGAAGCCAGTATGGCGCAGGGAAGGATAAGCTTGCCCTGGGTGCCCAGAACGAAAGCCGACGCAACGGCTGCTATCATGGAGTTTATGACCAGTCCGGAGGACAGTCCGTCTATTCCGTCCGCGCAGTTGACTGCGTTTATCATGAGCCACAGGAACGCCGCCGCAAGGATGACGTACAGCGGCTTTGCCACCGGGACATGCGAAGTTCCGAAGTCCAGCACGGAAGTCTCCGGCTCGAAGTACACCAGCGCAGCTCCCATAAGAAGGCAGATCACGAAGTCCACTATGCCCTTCTTAAGTTCGCTCCACGGAGTCTCCGAGCGGTCGTCCAGGTAGCCGGACAGCATGGACAGCAGCACCAGCACCATGTAGACCACCACGCGCAGCGAAAAGCCGCTTACCGCCGCAGTAACTACCGCAAATACCGGCATCATGAGTATGCCGGCGCCGCGTATCTTGCCGGCGGACAGTTCTCCGGCAACGGCAAAGGCCCTGCCGTGGTCCCTGGGCAGTTTGGGCCCTATAAGCTTTATAAGCAGTATGGTAAGAACGAAGGCCGCTGCGCAGCCCGCGAACAGAATTATTACAGCGTTTGAAGACGCTTCTGACATATGGAATACCTCCAGTTTATTGATCAATATATTATCTCACAGACCGGCCGCATCTTCAAGCGGCTTGCATATACTTGCAAATATTAGGAGGATTAGCTATTATGTTAATGGCATTATCGCGCAAAAGCGTATCTTAAAACCTTATTTTTTCAACATGTGTCCGTTAAATTAAAAATTTTTCGGTATTTTAAAAAAATCTGGTTTTTCGTATACACTTTTTGCTTTCTGAAACGACTATATCGTAAAACCTTTAGGAGGGCATCCTGCATGTTGAAAAGAAAGATCTTCCCGGTGCTGTTGGCTATAATGCTCTTAACAACGTTTACAGCTTGCGGAAAAAGCTCTGACAGTACACCGGTGATCCCCGAAAAAGCGAATAAATTTGAGGTGGTTTACCTTGCGGTCTATAACAGAAACGCCGATGTTGAACATCCAACGATAACAGACGAGTTGCAGGAGATCATCATAGAATGTGTTAAAGCTTCTTCCATGCATTTGGTTAAGGACCAGTCAAGACGGTCTCAGTCGCCGGGCATCGATCTGGACATTACATATGAGATCGAAGGTAAGTTTCAGCACAGATTGCTCTCCATAGGAAGTGATCCGGATGATATCTGTGTGGTTCAGGGAATAGATACTGATAATGATTCGTTTTACGTTTTAGACGATGGTTATTCTTTATTTAAGCAGCTCAGTGAACGGATCAGCAACTAAGGAGCAACGGAATGAAGCGAAAGACCATAGCCATCATTTTCATAATCATTCTTCTGGTGGGGGCGTGTGCCGCCCTGCGAATAGCTGTGCGCCCTTCCCTTAAGGGTTATCAGTCGGAATTCGACTTCTCACTGGAAGGACTTAAGGTTAAGGTCGAGAAATATTATCATGATAAAGCGTTCCGCGATCCCTGTGCAGTTTATGCTGTAAGGATAACAGGGCTAAAGGAAAACACGGTCTTCGACCCTGCGATCATGGATGAAGGGCTTTCCGATACAGTCCGCGCTGTTGTTAGTCACGCCAATACCGCAGCAGCTAACGAAGGAAAAGAGACTGTGATCGACATAGCTGATGAGAATGTGTGCAGGAGCACTGTACTTAAAAGCAGTATCGAAAACAGCCGAGAAAAACTGAACATCGTGTACGATCCTTCGGAGGAACTGTACTACGTTATCTGGCAGAGTTGGTAGATCTAAGAGTTTAGAACCCGTAAACCGATAGCCAGCCTGCAGGGCCGGGCGTCCAAAACAAAAAACACAGGAATCGACCCTCCTGTGTTCTTTTTATGCTTTATTGCTTAATGCCTTGGTCTGCTTATCAGTTGTTCTTGTAATAGTTTATAAGGCAGCCGTCCGCAAGGATGCGGCGTTCGGGCTCCGTAAGGGCTCCGGTGGTAAGCGTTATCTGCTTTACGCTGCCGTCCGGCTTAACGACGTACGCTGTGTACTCCGCAGCGTTCTCCAGCACTTTCTGACGGACTCCCGGAACGAAGATGTAATCCCCGTTCTCAAAAACTTCCGGCGTTTCTGTAAGGAAAGGAACTATTCCCCAGTTTATGCAGTTGCTGCGGTAGCGCTTGGTGGCGTAGGCCCTGGCGAAGTTGGCGGAGCCGCCCATCACCCTCTGGCAGGAAGCTGCCTGTTCTCTGGCGGAGCCGTCGCCCGGCATGTTGGCGAATATCGCGGAACCTATGTCCGTTATCTCCGGACAGCACGGGACACCGGCCTTAGCCAGCGCGGTGTATACGTTTCTGATCTCGTCCGGAAGGTCTTTGCCTGCCCTGCGGTCCCTTTCCGCCTGACGCAGTACCTTACTGCGCGGAACGTAGTCCGGATCCCTTCTGGACAGCGCGAACTCCGACAGCCTCTCCGGATTGGAACGGTAGGAAGAAGTCTCTCCGGAAGGTATCAGCTCGTCCGTAGTGGTGACCGGGTCCGTAATGTAGGAGCAGATCTTTACCAGAAGATCCTCCGTAAGCTCCGGCATCTGCGGCCAGTCCTTTATGTTGGGGCCGAACTTAAGCTCCGTTTCCGGTTCCGGCTTTCCCCAGCCGTTGTATATGCGTTTTTCGTAGATCGACGCATCGAAATCGTTTGCGTAGTCCTTGTATTCCACGTCCAGCTCCGTTGCCGCAGTAAGCTTTCCGCCGTTGGCAGCAGTGGCGGCTATTGAGCGCGCGTCCATGAGTGCGACGGCGCTTATCTGGCCTTCGCCCGGCTTGGAGCCTTCCCTGTTGGGGAAGTTCCTGGTGGTGTGCCTTACGGACAGCTCGCCGTTGGCCGGGGTGTCCCCCGCGCCGAAGCACGGTCCGCAGAAGCATTCGCGCATTATTGCTCCGGCCTGAACCAGATCCAGGGCGCAGCCGTTCTTCATAAGCTGTGCAAGAGCGGGCATGGAGCCCGGATATATGCTTAGGGAGAACGCTCCGTTTCCGCAGCTCTTTCCGCGGAGTATGTCCGCAGCGGCGCAGATGTTGTCGAAGGTGCCTCCGGCGCAGCCGGCTATCTCGCCCTGCTCCACCCATATCTCCCCGCCGCGAAGCTTAGAAGAAAGATCCATCTTAACGCCCTTAAGCTGGGCGTTTGCTGCCTCCTCTACCTGATGAAGTATGTCCGCCGCGTTCTCCTTAAGTTCCTTTATCGTAAAGATGTTGGAGGGATGCATGGGCATCGCCACAGTGCATTCCACGGTACTCAGATCTATGTATACGCAGCCGTCGTACCAGGCAAGGTCCGCCGGGGCAAGCTTCTTGTAATCCTGCGGTCTGCCGTGGACGGTAAGGTATTCCTTAGTCTTATCATCCGTTACCCAGATGGATGACCAGCAGGTGGTCTCCGTGGTCATTACGTCTATTGCGTTGCGGTATTCCATGGACAGTCCGGCTATCCCGGGGCCCACGAACTCCATCACCTTGTTCTTTACGTATCCGTTCTTGTAGACGGCGCCCACTATGGAAAGAGCCACATCGTGAGGGCCTACGCCGGGCTGAGGCTTTCCGGTAAGATATACGGCAACTACCTGTGGCCTTGCGAAATCGTAGATGCGGCCGACCAGCTGCTTTGCGAGCTCTCCTCCGCCCTCGCCCACGGCCATGGTGCCTATCGCTCCGTAGCGTGTGTGGCTGTCGGATCCGAGTATCATCTTTCCGCATCCGGCCATCAGTTCCCTGTTGGCGCTGTGGATGTTGGCGTAGTTTGGCGGAACGTATATGCCGCCGTACTTGTGAGCCGCGGACAGCGCGAACTTGTGGTCGTCCTCGTTTATGGTGCCTCCCACTGCGCACAGCGAATTGTGGCAGTTGGTCAGCACGTAGGGCAGCGGGAACTCCGTCATTCCGGAGGCCCTGGCGGTCTGGATTATGCCTACGTAAGTTATGTCGTGGCTTGTCATGGAGTCGAACTTAAGCTTAAGCTCGTCCATGTTTCCGCTGGTGTTGTGGTCCCTGAGTATGCTCCAGGCCATGGTGCCTCTGCGGGCGGCTTCTTTATCCGCCGCTCTTCCCGTGAGGGCCTCCAGCTGAGCATCGTCCGCAACTATCTGCGTGCCGCCAAGCAGGTATATGCCTGTATCGTAAAGCTTTATCATGATGCGCTCCTTATATACTTAATACTTTATTTTAGTATTTTAAGGCCGAATAATCAACAATTAACAGACCGGCCTGCGGATCGAAGGCTCAGACCTCCAGATCCGGATGATCGTCCCCGCCGGCCTCTTCCTCTTCGTCCGCGAAGTCCGGCTCCACGTCCAGTTCCGCGGAAAAACTGATCTTGCGTTTGGCTTCTGACAGATCCACAACACACTTTCCGTCCCATATGGACACCGGGACCTTGTCGAAAAGACCATAATGCATGGTGATCAGCTCGTCTTCGAAAAGATAGACCGTGATGCGTTCCTTCTGCAGATCCACGACCCAGTATTCCGACATGCCGGATGCCATGTATTTACTGAGTTTCAGAATGTAGTCCCTGGAACGCGTGGACGGAGATGTTACTTCGATCGCAAGATCCGGTAATCTGCGGTTTTTCCTACCTTCTTTTTCGCAGAACACCATGACATCCGGCTGAACTACAGTCCGCTTTTCGAGTTTGATATCAAGAGGGGCAGCTAATACCAGGCATTTCCCACCGCACTTATTTACATACGCATTCAGGTGCAAACAGATCTCGAACGCAACGGTCTGGTGTACTGCGGTCGGCGACGCAAGGTCGTAGATCACTCCGTCTATGAGCTCGCAGCGCTGGTCGTCCGGCAGAGCAAAATAGTCTTCCGCCGTGTAGTCGCCCTGCTTTTTAGTCATGTAGGAAAAGGCCCTCTCCCTAAGGACCGTTCCCCATTCCCCGTCCGAAAGGACCGTTTCGATCTGGCGTCTGGTGTACTCACGCGGGTTCTGCGTGGTGCCTGAAATGATGCGCTGCACCGTGGGCACGGAAAGCCCGCAGCGGTCCGCGATCTCCTCGTAGGTGAGCCCCAGTTCCATCTTCCTCTGCTGCATTTCTTCGATAGTCATAATGGACCTCCTTTTTGGTCAGATCCGTCGCTGTAATTATACCGCATCATATCAAAGATATCAAACGATGTTTTTGATGTTTTCAGCAGACGCGTGCATTAGGTAGACAACTGTGGTAGAATACTGTTGTTATGAGTGACGGAAAAGTAAAAGTCCGTGATTTTACGAGCGGCAGCATATTACCCCAGCTGATAAGCCTTGCCTGGCCAATGATGGTGACCATGGCCCTTCAGCTGGTATATAACATAGTGGACATGGCTGTAGTGGGACACGCCATGGGTAAGACGGGCCTTTCGGCTATCTCCGTGGGCGGCGAGCTTACCCAGTTTTTCATAGTGTTCTCCGCAGGAATGGCCATGGCCGGACAGGTCATAATCGCCACGTTCATAGGCAAAGGCGAACGGCACAGAATATCCGATGCCATCGGAACTCTCATGACCACGGTCATCGCCATGGGGCTTATTGTAAACCTGCTTTTAGCGTTCTGCGGACCGGTCTTCCTTAAATGGATGAACTGCCCGGAAGACGCTTACGGACAGGCAGTCACATACGTGTTCACCTGCTCCTTCGGATACGTATTCATCTATGGGTACGACGCTCTGGCGGCTATATTCCGCGCCACAGGTAATTCCCGCAGCACACTCATATTCATAGCGCTTTCGTCCGTCCTGAATCTGATACTGGACATAGTTTTCGTAAACGTTCTGCACATGCAGGCTTTCGGCGCCGCGCTCGCCACCGTAATAGGCCAGATATCCGCATTCGCCGCATCAGCGTACTACCTTTACATTAAGCGCAAGGATCTGGAACTTACGCTCGGCAGACGCAGTTTCATTCCCCAGAAGGATCTGCTTGGTTCCATGCTCAATATAGGCATACCCACAGGCATGCAGTTCTGCGCGGTAGCGTTCTCAATGCTTATGACCAGTTCCTGGATAAACGCGTACGGTACCGCGGTAAGCGCTGTAAACGGCGCGGGCGGCAAGCTGCGCAAGATAATACAGATAATGACCAAATCCATGTACGGCGGCGGAGCCGTTATAGTTTCGCAGAGCATGGGCGCGGGCAACACGGAGCGCGTCAAAAAAGTAATGGGCATGGTCTTCAGGATATGCATGATCTACTGGGTGATCGTGGGGGCGGCCTCCCTGCTCTTCCCGGAGCAGATATTCTCCGTATTCACCAAGGATCCGGAGGTGCTGGCGCTCTCGCACGAATACATGCCGTCGTTTGCTCTGTGGACCTGCACACTGTCCCTGCTGGCGCCGCTCATGACCCTTGCCAACGGCATAGGGAACCCAAGGTTCAACGTTGCGATGGGGCTTCTGGACGGCGTCGTGGCAAGGATAGGTCTTTCCGTTCTGCTTGGAAGCGTGCTCGGCTACGGCTATCTAGGGTACTGGTACGGCAACGCCATGGCTACCTTCGCAAGCATAGCGCTGGGCCTTATTTACTACCTTTCCGGCAAGTGGAAAACGTATAAAGCGATAAAGAAATAACACACTGAATGTTGCGCGGCGGGGGCCGTTTCGTATTGACAAACCCCCACCGTTTGTGGTTAAATA
>JAFWVZ010000052.1 GCA_017523605.1 Bacillota bacterium
CGTGCTGCATGTTTCCCACCAGAACACCGGAGACAAGTGGTGCATCTACCCGATGTACGACTTCGCCCACCCGCTGGAGGACGCAATAGAGGGCATAACACATTCCCTCTGCACACTGGAGTTCGAGGACCACAGGCCGTTCTACGACTGGACGCTGCGCAGCCTTGACTGGCCGGAACCTCCCCAGCAGATCGAGTTCGCCAAGCTCAACCTTACCAACACCATAATGAGCAAGCGCAACATAAAGAAGCTCGTGGAGCAGGGCCTTGTGGAGGGCTGGGACGATCCCAGACTCTGCACCATAGCCGGCATGAGGCGCCGCGGCTACACGCCGGAGGCCATACGCGCTTTCTGCGACGCGATAGGTGTTGCAAAGGCAAACAGCCTCATAGACATGAGCCAGCTGGAGTACTTCGTCCGCGACGACCTTAAGAACAAGGTGGAGAGCCGCTTCGTCATCTCCAGGCCGATAAAGCTTACGATCACCAACTGGCCGGAAGGAAAGACGGAGCTCTGCGAGATAGAGAACAACCCCAACGTGCCGGAGATGGGCAGCCGCAAGGTGCCTTTCGGCGGACACCTGTACATAGAGCAGGAAGACTTCATGGAAGTTCCTGCGAAGAAGTATTTCCGCCTGTATCCCGGCAACGAAGTGCGCCTTAAGGGAGCATACTTCGTTACCTGCACGGGAGTTGTAAAGGACGAGGCCGGAAATGTTACGGAGGTCCTCTGCACTTACGACCCGGACACCAAGAGCGGAACGCACGGAGCGGACAGCCGCAAGGTAAAGGGCACCATCCACTGGGTAGAAGCGGACAGCGCCGTAGAAGTTCCGGTAAGAGAGTACGGATACCTTGCCTACCCCAACGAGGAGACCGGCAGGAACGAGTTCGACCCCAACTCCAGGACGGAGCTTACTGCGTACGCGGAGCCTTCCGTGGCGCAGGCTAAAGCCGGAGAACGCTTCCAGTTCTTCAGAAGCGGCTATTACATAGCGGACAGCAGATTAAGCAAGGACGGAGCGCCTGTGTTCAACCAGATCGTAGGTCTTAAGTCGTCCTGGAAGCCGGAGCAGAAGTAATGCTGAGGAGCGGCTTTCGAAAGCAGGGAAACAACAAAGTTTTAGAAACAGAGCAATAGCGAAGTTCTTAAGTAATAACGAAGTTCAGTAATTTCGGAGTTATGACATGAAAAAACTATTATCGATCTTATTAGCGGCAGCAATGGTATTAGGATTGTGCGGATGCACCATACAGCTCAGCACCACCAATACCATTCCGGGAAGGCCCGGCAGCGACGACGGTCCGGACGGCCCGACTCCCTACGAGGAGCTTACGCTGGAAGAAAAGATGGCTTACAAGACCGTGGTGGAGCTTGTGCCCGCAACGGATTACAGCGCGGATCTTTTAGCGCCCGCGCAGGACGCCTCTTCCGGACTGTGGGGCTACATTACCCTTCAGGGCGAATGGAAGGTAGCGCCTAAGTACAAGGCAGCGGGTATATTCAGCGGAGACTACGCCGTTGTAAACAACAATTACGACGACTGCATCTACGTAAACAGGGCCGGTGAAGAGGTCCTCAGCGCCGTGGACAAGAAGCCCATAAGATCCGCTACCGCGTTCTCGGACGGCATGGCAGCTGTTTCCACTACCATGGATTATGTCCAGAAATCATATTACGTTGACGTGGAAGGAAAGTCCGCGATAACCATAAAGAAACTCCCCGTTACCAGAGGCGTAAACTACAAGACCCTCCAGTATGTGGAGCTCGCTTCGCCGTTCAGAGACGGCAAAGCCGTCATAATGCGCACCACGAACGCTACTCTCGTTGCGACCAACGAGGACAGATATCCCGAGATGGCCTACGTCCTGGACAGCACCGGAATGGTGCTTGCGCCGCTGCCTTCGGGCATGGACGCGTCGGCCGCGGGCTTCGACGACAACATGCTTGTCGTAGTTAAGAACGGAGAGGGACTCTACGGTCTGGCCTCCGACGGAGGCGCCCTGGTAGCTCCCTGCATCTACAAGAGCATCGCCCACTGCGAAGGCGGAATGTACCTGGTGCAGGATGCCGAAGGTCTCTACGGATACATGAACAAGAGCGGTCACAGAGTGATCGGATGCATATACAAGGAAGCGATGCCGTTCTCCGAGGGCCTTGCTGCTGTTAACGACGGCGAAGGCTGGGGATTCATAAACGACATCGGCGAGACCGTCATCCCCTGCGAGTACGACAAGGTGGCCGCGCTCAAGACCGGATACAGCGGAGCGGACAGCGACAAGGGCGCTTTCAGCAGCGGCATAGCCGTAGTTTCCAAGGGCAAGTACTGGGGATTCATAGACCCGGAGAACAACATCATAATGGCTGCCGAAGCGGACGAGTGCCCGGTAATGGCAGTTTACGGCGGCTACATTTCGTTTAAGCTCAACGGATCCTACGGCGTAATAACCACCGAAGGCAAGTACGTTCTTAAGCCCGGTTTCGGCGCGATAGGCGAGTTCAGATGATCCGTCATGAGGAATCTGCTGCTTAAGATACAGTACGACGGCTCGCTCTACCACGGTTGGGCAAGGCAGCCGGGTCTCAGGACCGTCTGCGGCAGGATGGAGGAAGTTCTTTCGGAGTATTTCTCCGTTCCTGTAGAGCTTGCGGGCGCCAGCAGGACCGACGCGGGCGTGCACGCCAACGGTCAGGCGGCCACGCTTCTTACGGAGCTCGGAGTGCCTACGGACAAGGTCCCCGTGGTGTTCAATACGGCCCTTGCGGACGACCGCGTAGAAGGTCTGAGCGACATAAGGGTGCTTGACGCGCGCGAGATGCCGGAAGGCTTCCACGCCAGATTCGATTCCAAAGGCAAAAGATACATATACAGAATACGCAACAGCGAAACGCCGGACATTTTCCTTAAGCGTTACCGCTGGCAGATAACCAGGCCGCTCGACATAGACGCTATGAGAGCGGCATGTCCGTATGTGGAGGGTGAGCACGATTTCGCGTGCTTCCGCAGCAGCGGCAGCCAGGAAGGCAGCACCGTCCGCGAGGTCTACAGCCTGGACGTTAAGCGTCTGGAGGATGATCCCTCGGAGATACTGATAACGATAGAGGGCAGCGCGTTCCTCTACAACATGGTAAGGATAATAACCGGAACGCTTGTGGAGACAGGTCTCGGAAAGCGCAAGCCGGAAGATATGGAACGTATCATCGCGTCCAAGGACAGATCCAACGCAGGAATAATAGCGCCTGCCGGAGGACTGTGGCTGGACGAGGTGTTTTATCAGGAGCGTTGACATGGAACAGAAAAGACCCGACTGGGACGAATATTTCATGGAGATGGCGGAGCTTGCCCGCAAACGTACCACCTGCATAAGGCGCGGCGTGGGTGCCGTCATCGTTAAGGACAACAGAGTAATAGCAACAGGCTACAACGGCGTCCCCAAAGGCATAAAGCACTGCTCGGAGGCAGGGTGCCTTCGCGAACAGCTTGGAGTTCCTTCCGGAAAGATGCACGAGCTCTGCAGGGGACTCCATGCCGAGCAGAACGCCATAATCCAGGCGGCATGCATGGGCCACGCCATAGAAGGCGGTACCCTTTACTGCACCACGCAGCCCTGCATAATATGCACCAAGATGATAATCAACGCAGGCATTAAAAGGGTCGTCATTAAGGAGTCCTATCCGGACGAACTGGCACAGAAGATGGCGGAAGAGGCAGGACTTAAGATAGACGTCATCGAAAGCAAATAACTGTTCCGTGGTGATAAAAGCATTAAAAGGCATAGGACGTGCCTTGTTCAGCCTCATAGCGGTAGCTGTCTGCAGCGTGGTATTTTCCGCCGCGCTGCTTGTTCCCTATGCGGAAGCCGAGACAGCGGATCCGGAGAGGGTGGACACCGTGCATGCCGAGTACATGAAGGGCGACGTCTACGTAGACGGAAAGCTGATCTACGGCTGGACCATGGAAGACCCCGCTGTCGTTGTTGACGGCACTCTGTACATACCGCTTAGGCTTGCGGAAGAAAGCGTCCGCGCAGACGTAAAGAGCACGGTCGCTGCAGTCGCTTCCGCGGTGGAAGGCAGCACCATAGTTGCTTTTCCGGAGGCTCCGCAGGAAGAAGCTGAGGGATCCGCCGCACAGCAGACGGCCGCCACGGAGGCAGACGCGCTCAGCGGAGCGGACAACAAGGCGGATGAGAATGCCGCGGAGAGCACCGGAAACACAGTCGGAGTTATCGCAAAGCTTGCCGGAGAAGACGAACAGCAGGCTGCTGCGGAAGACTACAGTTTCTTCTCGCTGCACTTGGAAAAGACTCCGGGCCTGATAAAGCACGATACCGCCGGCAGCTTCAACGCAGCGGCAGGCTTTAAGAGCATTAACGGCACGCTTTTAAAGGATTCCAAGGACCTTATACAGAGCGACAAGGGCGTATGGTACGGTTCGGAAGACTTTCTGGAAAAGAGCCTTGGCATAGATGTTTATTACACGGACGTCTGCGGCCTTTACATAAGCACGGATCCGTCGGTAAGCGCAAAGCGCTGGGCGGACTCCAACCCCAACGAGACCTTCATTCCCGGCGTAGCCGAGTACATAAGGGTGATAAACCGCAGGATCCCGGAAAAGACGGCGCTGGAATACAGCTACCTGTTCTGCCACGTTGCGGGGCAGTACAAGACGCTGGACCCGTCGCTGATATTCGCGGTGGTGTGGACGGAGAGCACCTTCGTCTACAACGCAGGCACCAACGCCCTGGGCCTTATGCAGGCGCTGCCTAAATACGCGGCTGCAAAGGGGTATACAAGGGCAATGCTTCTGGATCCGCATCACAATCTGGAGTACGGAGCGTACTTCCTGGATTCGCTTATAAAGCGCTTCAACGGAAACGTGGTATCCGCTCTGGCCGCGTACAACATGGGACCTGCAAGGGTCAGCGGACCGAACCATCATACGGGCTACACCAACGTTGTGACGCGCCGCCAGGGGCAGCTGTCCGACTGGCTGGCGTCCAAAGGCTACGGGACGCATTTCGTTGAACAGATAACTCTTATCGAGCCGGAGCCCGAAGCTCCGCAGCAGGAGACAAATGGTATATAAAGTAAAGCTCCAGTCCTTCGAAGGGCCGTTCGATCTGCTCGTCTATCTGATAGAGCAGAACCGGATGAGCGTCTACGACATAAAGGTCTCGGAGATAACAAGTCAATACATGGAGTACATTCGCGAAGCCAAGAAGTACGACGTGGAAGTTGCCCAGGAATTCATGGTCATGGCCGCGGAGCTGATCGAGATAAAGTCGCGCATGCTCCTGCCCAGAGCTCCGGAAGAGCCCGGCGAAGAGCTGATGGAAGACCCGCGCAGCAGCCTTGTGGCCAGGATCCTGGAGTACAAGCAGTTCAAGGAGATAGCGGACTTCTTAAAGGAGCAGGAGGAACTGAACCTTCACATCCACACAAAGCCCGCGGAGGACCTTTCCGAGTACACCGGGGAGGGCGAAGAGCTGCTCAAGGGCGACATGGACCAGTTTGCCAACGCATTCATGGCATTCCTGCTTAAAAAGCAGCGTCTGGAGGAGATGCACCGCACCTACGAACGTGTGGAGCGCGCAAGGATGTCCATGGAGAACCGCATAACCCAGATGACGGAACTGTTCCGCACCAGAAAGGTGGTAAAGTTCTCCGAGATGATAAAGAACGACGATTCGCCCTTCAACAGGGTAATAACCTTCATGTCCCTGCTGGAGCTTTTAAAGCAGCGTTCCGTTACGGCGGAGCAGAAGAAGCGCTTCGGCGACATAACCATAAAGCGTGTTGAAACGGGAGAAGCAAATGACTAAAGAAAAAATAAAATCGGTCCTGGAATCCCTGATGTTCGTTCTGGGAGAGCCCGTCTCCGCAAAGACAGCGGCGGAGCTTTTAAGCGAACCTGCTTCAGACATAGTAAAGATATTCAGAGATCTTGCGGAAGAGTACGAGGAGCGCGGCAGCGGCCTTCGGATACGCGAGATGGACAAGTGCTTCCAGCTCTGCACCAACGCGGAGAACGACGACTACATACGCATGCTCTGCACGCCCGTTAAGGAGCGCAGGCTTTCGCAGTCCTCGCTGGAGGTGCTGGCCATAATCGCCTACAAGCAGCCTGTTACCAAGGCCCAGATAGACGCCGTGCGCGGCATACGCTCCGACAGAGTCCTGGAGAGCCTCATGCGCAGGGAGCTTGTAGAGGAGAGGGGCCGCAGCAGCGGCATAGGCCGTCCGTACCTTTACGGAACCACAATGCGCTTTCTAGAGCTTTTCGGATTCGAGAGCCTGAACGATCTTCCGCTGATAGAAGACATAGACAGCTTAACGCTGGACGACGAGGACTTCGAGGAGCCCATGCCGGACCAGCTTACCATTCCCGTAGGCGATACCATCTAGGAGCATCCGATAAATGAAGGCCACCAGAGAAAAAATGAAAGTGCTTGCAGGGTTCATGATCGTCGCGGCGGTGGCGGCATGTGCCGCAGGCATCTACATAACAGCCAAGGGAGTGATAGAGCTTGTTCATCTGATCTCCTCCGGGCAGGCCGTCCGCGCGGCAGTTGTCCCTGTGGTGACTGAGATCGCAGAAGGTCTGGTGCTGGGCGTGCACTACTTCTTTGTATCTAAGTTCTTCATCCACTCATTAAGGCACGGCGTGCCCTTTACCCACGAAGGCGCAAAGGAGATACACATCCTTGGTCTGGAGAGCATTCTTCTTCCGATAGTGGCGTGGATAATAAGCGCAATAGCCTACGCAGGAATACGCAGTCCGCTCATGGTGCTTGAGATATCCGTATACGAGATAGTTCTGGGCTTTGCACTCATACTTGTGTCTTATGCCATAGAATACGGCACCAACAAGATAGAGCTGGGCCACATAGGCCACGAAGAGATAAGGTATCTGGAGAAACACTACCCGGAGGTCCTGCAAGAGGCCAGAAATGCGGTAGCGGGAATGCATCTTGCCGGAGCCAGGGACCATTCCGCCGGGCTTGCCGAAGAAGAGGATCCGCTTGCGGACGTTTTGGACGCTTCGGATTACAAGGATCCGGAAAGCGGCGAATACATACAGAACATAGTGTAAATGAAAAGGATCAACCTTACAGGAATAACAGACAATCAGCTTGCGCCGGTCTGCGCGCGTCTTCTTAACCGGACGCCGGGACAGGCGCTTATACTTTGCCCCAGCCTTACAAGAGCCAAGAGGATAGCATCCGATCTTGCGTTCTTTACGGACCGGAGCATTTTTGTGCTGCCGGAACTGGACGTTGCCGCGCTTCGCTACGAGGCCAAGAGCCGCACTGAGCTGGACAGCGAACTTGCGGCGCTGAGGGCTCTTTGCGAGGATGACGGAGCCATGATCGTGGCCCCGGTGCTTGGCGCGCTCAGAAAGATAGCTCCCAGAGACGTCTTCCTGCGCCGCGCCAGAACAGTTAAGCCCGGCGACATTATAGACCGCGCGGACCTTGTTGCCGCTCTTTCCGAGATGGGCTACGAAAGGTCCTATTCCGCTGAAGCCTGCGGCCAGTTTGCCGTACGCGGCGACATAGTGGACGTATTCGTTCCGGGCGCCGGGATGCCCGTAAGAATAGAGTTCTTCGACGACGAGGTAGACTCCTTAAGGATGTACGATCCTGCAACGCAAAGATCCGCTCAGACTCCTGACTTCATAAGCATATATCCTGCTCAACTGGTGGTGCGAGGACCGGAGGAGAACGCCAGAGCCGCGGCTGCGGTAGAAGACGCCCTTAAGGATGTTCCGGACCGCAGGGACTATCTATTGGACTGCATAAACAGCGGCATTAACGACCAGTATCTGGAAGGCTTCGTTTCGTATTTCTACGAAAAGCCCGGCCTTATTTTCGATTACTTTACCAAACCGTCCGTAATAATGGCGGACGATCCGGCAAGGATAGGCGAAGTCCTGGACTTCTATAAAAAAGAACAGGAAGAGATAATAAAGCAGAGTCTGGAAAAAGGAAGCGGCGCGATCGCCGACGCGGCCAGCCACCCGGATCCGGAAGACCTGCTTAAGATAAATGACATGGACGCGGCGTCCGGCATATACTGGTGCACGCCGTTTTCACAGAGCATAAGATTCGCTCCGCAGCTGGACAGCATAGAGCACGTGGAAGCCCGTCAGGCGCCTGTATTCGCAGGCCACATGGACGACTTCGAGCGCGAGCTTAAGCATTTCATCACGGAAGGCTACAGGATAACCATAGCCTGCCAGACTCCGGACAGACTGGTAAACCTTAAGGAGTTCCTGTCCAGAGGCGGTCTTGCCGGCAAGGTGGAGCTGCGCGATGGAAGCCTCGTCTGCGGCACGGTATTTCCGAAGGAAAAGGAAGTCTACCTTTCCGAGAACGACATATTCGCAAGAAGCAAGAAGACCAGGCGCAAGCGCGCAAAGGGCGCTGAGATAAAGGTCTTTACAGACATAAAGAAGGGCGACTACGTGGTGCACGACGCACACGGCGTGGGTCGCTTTACCGGCATAGAAAAGCTCACCGTGGACGGCAGCACCATGGACTACCTTAAGATCCAGTACGCCGGCGCGGACGTTCTCTACGTGCCCGTGGACCAGTTGGAGAACATCCAGAAATACGTGGGTTCCGAGGGCATGGAGCCC
>JAFWVZ010000053.1 GCA_017523605.1 Bacillota bacterium
ACGGCTTCCTTAAGGTCTACAACGTAAGCTCCGAGGAAAAGGACAAGCCTCTTCCGGATCTAAAAGAAGGAATGGACCTTGCGCTCATAGAGGTGCACAACGAAAAGAGAGCCACGGAACCTCCCAGCAGATTTACCGAGGCCAGCCTTATCAAGGAACTGGAAGAAAAGGGCATAGGCCGCCCCAGCACTTACGCGCCCATAGTTTCTACGCTAACGGAACGCAAGTACATCGTAAAGGAAAAGAAAGCTCTGATGCCTACAGATCTGGGCAAGCTCGTTACGAAGAACGTAATGGAGGTCTATTTCCCGGAGGTAGTTGATGTGGAGTTCACATCCAGGATGGAGGAGGATCTGGATAAGGTGGCGGAAGGCAAGGTCGCATGGAAAAAGGTGATAGGCGACTACTATAACGGCAGCCTTAAGAGTGAGATAGAGCAGGCCAGATCCCAGATGGAGAAGGTGAAGCCCAAGGTAGAACTTACAGACGAGACCTGCCCGCAGTGCGGCAAGCCTCTTGCCCTTAAACATGGCAGATTCGGCGATTTCCTTGCGTGCTCAGACTTCCCGCAGTGTAGATATACAAAATCTATTATTACGTCAACAGGTGTAAAATGCCCGAAATGCGGGTCGGATATAATAGTAAAACGCAGCAGAAAGGGCAAGACCTTCTACGGCTGCAGTAATTATCCGTCCTGCGATCAGGTCTACTGGTACAAGCCGGTGCAGAAGGAATGCCCCAAATGCGGAAGCCTTCTCGTGGAAAGAGGACGTTCGCTGGTGTGCTCCAACCCGGACTGCGACCACAGAGAAAAGAAGTAAAAATACACTAAAGCTCCATAATTCCCCTGTTGACATATGTCCGGCAGGGGATTATATTTATAATAGCCTTTAGCACTCTTTGACTTCGAGTGCTAACAACGACACTGAAACAGTATAAAACTACAATTAAACTTATAAAAACGGAGAACAAAATGACTCAATTCCACGCAACAACAATATGCCTTGTTCGCCGCAGCGCTGATGACATAGCCATAGCCGGCGACGGACAGGTAACGATGGGCGAGCATTCCATCATGAAAAACAATGCAAAAAAAATAAGAAAGATATACAAGGACCAGGTGCTCTGCGGCTTTGCGGGCTCTGTGGCGGACGCGTATTCGCTGATGGAGAAGTTCGAAAAGAAGATGGAAGAGCATCAGGGCAACCTTAAGCGCGCGGCCGTTGCCCTTGCCCAGATGTGGCGTCAGGACCAGGCCTCCAGAAATCTGGACGCTATGATGCTTGTGGCTGACAGGGATAACGTGCTGGTAATATCCGGTACCGGCGAGTTGATAGAGCCGGATGCCAGCTACGTTGCTATCGGTTCCGGCGGAAACTACGCGTACGCTGCAGCTCACGCGCTTTACGACCACACGGACATGACTGCCGCTCAGATAGCGGAGGAATCCTTAAAGATCGCTTCCGACATCTGCGTTTACACCAACGGCCACATTTCCGTGGAGACTCTTTAGGAGGTAGACAATGGCTAACGAACTTACAGAAGAAGCCCGCACCATTCACGGAATGACTCCGAAAGAAATAGTAGCGGAACTGGATAAA
>JAFWVZ010000054.1 GCA_017523605.1 Bacillota bacterium
AGGCTGGAGGGGTTGCCGTATTCCTTCTCCATGCATTCCACCATGGCGTCTATGGCGCTGCGGCTCATTCTTGTTGTTGCTGCGTTGTCTGCGTAGATCATCATCATTTGCTCCTTCCTGATTCCATAAGGACTATACGCCTATTTGCCTACTACGTCAATAGGTAAATACCGGCAGAGCCAACGTTTTTAATTTATTTATATGATCCGGTCCCGACCCGAAGCCTTCGAGGCTGTTTCGAAGAGACCGCTCAGCTGCCGGATCTGAGGCCGGGATGACGGAAAAGGCTGCTTAAGGGTAGCCTTAACGCGAAATGCAAGGATCGAACAGACGATCCGCAGCATTCTTCGCGTGTTTCCCAAAAGAGCGGCAGAAGATCCGAAGCGCAGCGAAGGCCTCAAGAATTAAGCCGAAGAAGGCTTCGGGCGGGGCCGGGGCAAAAGAATAAAAACGATTGCCTCTTGATTTTCCTATTTACCCTGCGGTAGAATAGGTAAAAAGCGAAAGGAGACTGCAGTCATGATCTCTACAAAAGGACGCTACGCGCTCAGAGTAATGGTAGACCTTGCCGAGCACGCGGACGAGGCTCACGTTCCGCTGAAGGACATAGCCGAAAGGCAGGGCATTTCCAAGAAGTATCTGGAGATAATCGTAAGGAGCCTTGTGGAAGGCAAAATGATAGTGGGCGTAAGCGGCAAGGGCGGCGGATACCGCTTAAGCAGAAAGCCGGAAGAATACAACGTCGGCGAGATCCTGGAGCTTACGGAAGGGTCGCTTGCTACGGTGGCGTGTCTTTCGTGCGGAGCGCCGCGCTGCGACAGAGCTTCGGATTGCAGGACGCTTCCGCTCTGGTTCGAGTTCGACCGCATGACTCACGACTTTTTCTACGGAAAGAAGCTCTCCGACTTTGTCGTAAAATAACAATAACAAAAGAGTGTGCAGAACGGCCCTGCACGTCTTCATCCGGCGGCGCGGGGCCGTATTTTATTGCAGTAAGACGCGCCGCTCCGGTTCAGTCTGCCTCAACCCCCCGGGACGCATTAGCTGCAGAACAACACGGATGCAATGCACTCTGCCGTTTGAACAAAGCTCTGCCGTATGGTAAAATAAACTGAATGAATACGCGGAGCTCAGGCGCTGTCTTGCGCGTCCGCAAACTAAAACGTTACTACTGAAAAGGAATATTATCATGACAGTCCAGCAGGTACTTTATCACTTCCAGCACAGGCTTCTTCCCATGTGGTTCTACGACTCCCCGAAGGAATTCATCGGAGTCCTTTCCGAAAAGCCGGACGCGCTCTTCGAGATCCTGAGCGTCCTCCTGGAGCGCGGGGATGTGGAGAACACGTTCCGCGCAGGAGAATTCAAGGTGGAGCCGATCGAAGTAAACGACGATTCCATGGCCCTTAAGATAAAGTATCCGAAGCCCGTTGACGCACCTTTGTGCCACGGGGCCGTGGCTTTTTTCAATAAGGATTTCGATGACCTTGCATTCTTTACGGTGGAGGTAGGAGAGGACATAGAGGGCGGCTTCCCGGTCCTCTGCGCATGGGATAAGGACGGCAATCATATAAACTACGGGAAAGTTTCGCCGGATACGGACGAGCAGTTCGTGGAATGCCTGGATAAATATCTTGGAATAGCCAAATAACCTTCGGATCCGGGGCAGTTCAAACAGGATGATACAGCAGATAGACGACAACATATACTGCATAAAGGTGCCCATGGCCGGCAGCGCGCTGGGGTCGCTCAATTCGTACTTCTTCCGCGGCGCGGGGGAAGATTTTCTGATGGATACGGGCTTCAACACCGCGGCCTGCGAGGAGTCTCTGCGCGGATCGCTCAAGGAGCTCGGCGCCGACATTAACAGGATCAACATCATAAACACGCACCTGCATGCGGACCACACGGGGCTCAACCACTGGTTCGTTGGGCCGGACAAGCACATCTACATAAGCGAGACCGACCATCAGGGCGTGCTTACTTATTACAAAGGCAAAGGCTACAAGAGAGCCGAACGCGACCGCCGCGAGGGCGTGGACGAGCGGACCTATCAGCGCATGCTCAGCCACGGTCCGGAGACCGACAAGCGCGAGCGTTTCTTCGACGAGGAAAAGTTCGTGGGTCTTAAGGACGGCGACGTGATAGACACTGGAAACGTTAAGCTTAAGATGGTGCTTGTACCCGGACACACGCCCGGAAACAGCATGTTCTACATAGAAGACAAGAAGATTCTGTTTACCGGGGATCACGTACTGTTCGACATAACGCCTAACATCACCTGCTGGCCGGGTGTGGAGAACGCTCTGCAGGAGTATCTGGCAAGCCTGGAGCGTTCCAGAAAGCTGGACGTGGAGCTTGCCCTTCCGGGCCACCGCAGTCCCGGAAACTACTACGAGCGCATAGACAGCATCCTGCGCCATCATAAGCGCAGGCTGGAAGAGGTCACCGGGATAATAACGGAGACTCCGGGCCTTAATGCCTACGAGATAACAAAGCGCATGCGCTGGAAGATACATCTGGATCCGGACGGATCCATGCCGCCTGCCCAGCTGTGGTTCGCTGCGGGCGAGTGCATGTCGCATCTGGATAAACTTGTGGCTGACGGCGTAATAATACGCGAGGACACGCAGCCTTACATTACTTACAGGATAAAGGAATAACAAAACTAATTCTGCGCGGACGCAGGACAAGGTCCGGCGCGGCTCGGACGCAGGAAACGATCAGGGAGGACGAATAAATGGCGGAAGACAGCATCAAGAAACTGACTATACTGCATTCCAACGATCTTCACGGAGATTTCCTTCCCAAGGAAGTCGACGGTAAGGAAGTCGGAGGTCTGCCCAGGCTGAGCGGTTACGTAAGGAAGATCCGCAGCGAAAAGGAGAACGTAATATACGCCATGGCGGGCGACATGTTCCGCGGTTCCGTAATAGACTCCGAGTATCAGGGCCTGTCCACGATAGACCTTATGAACACTCTCCGCCCGGACGTTGCCACAATAGGCAACCACGAGGTGGACTACGGATTTGCGCATCTGCTGTTCCTGGAAAAGTGCGCCAAGTTCCCGATCGTAAACGCCAACCTGTTCATAACCATGAACAACGCCAGAGTCTTTACTCCGTACATCAACCTGGAAGTCGGCGGCATGAAGATCCTGTTCATAGGCATACTTACGGACGAGGTCCTGGCCTCCACAAAGAGCGAAAAGATAATAGGCTCCTTCATAGATCTGGAGGCGGCGGCCAAGGAAGTAGGCATAATCTGCGACAACTACCGCACCGTGCGCACGGACATGACCGTTCTGCTCACGCACATAGGCCTGGAGAACGACCTTAAGCTTGCGGAGATGCTGGATCCGGACTGGGGCGTAAACATGATAATAGGCGGTCACTCGCACACATTCATGGACAAGCCGGAAGTCGTAAACGGCATACCCATCGTTCAGGCCGGGACCGGTACTGGCATAATAGGCCAGATCGACATCCAGTACGATCAGGACAGCAAGACCATAGAAGACTTCAAGTGGAAGTGCGTGCCCATCAACGAGGACACCGCTCCCAAGGACGAGATCATAGAGGATTTGCTGGACAGCTACCGCACCCAGACGGACAGCAAGTACAAGAGAGTGGTCACCCGCTGGGCCAGAAGGCTTACGCACCCCAGCCGCGAGCAGGAGACGGAGATGGGCAACCTCTACGCGGACTGCGTAGCGTGGGAGGCAAGCTTCGACGTAATGATGTTCGGATCCGGCAGCATACGCAAGAAGGAGCTGGGTCCCGTAATAGAGTATCAGGACATGGTGGAGAACACCCCGTTCGACGACACTCTGCACATGGTGGAGCTTACCGGAGCGCAGTTCAGGCAGATGGTGCAGCACCTTATGAGGGACGAGGCCTGGGTAGGCGAGACGGAGTTCTACCAGTTCTCCAAGGGCGTACGCATAGTGTACCGCAAGTCCACGCACACCATAGAGGAACTTAAGTTCCGCGGCGAGGACGTTACGGACGACATGAGGATAAAGATAGGTCTTCAGAAGTACCACTTCAGCAACTTCGACGAGTTCCTGGGCGTTCCGCTCGAGGAAGTTAAGAAGAACATGAAGCCGCGCGTAGTCGCCACGTCGGTCAACAACATAATCGAGGAATACTTCTCCACGAACGACGACCTGGACGCCCACGTGGAAGGCAGGATAGTGGTCCTGGATTAGACTTAAGCTTCCGGACATGCAAACGGTCCGGAACAGGGAATAAGCAAAACAAAACGACCTCGGTGCCGGGGTCGTTTTTCTTGTCATATTTCTCTTGCTTTCTTCAGAAGGCTTGCCTCCAGGGCCTTGGCGACAGAGGTGAGAGCGGCGCCTTTCTTTTTTATCAGATAGACGTTCCAGTTCATCTCGGGCTCGGAGAACGGAACGATGCATACGTTAGGGAAAGATCTCAGCAGTTTTTCTGCCGACACTTCGTTCACTATGCCGGCTTGAAGCCCCATCTCCGCGCAGTTGAAGGCTGTGCGCGGCTCGTCGTTCTCGATGAAATCCGGTTCGAAGCCGCGTCGGCGGCACAGCTCCAGTATGGTGGTCCTTACGGATACTTTTTCCCGGGGCAGAGCCAGATCCAGGTTTTTTATGTCCTCTATTTCGACCTGTTGCTTTTGTGCAAGCGGGTGATTTTTATTGATGACCAGGACGTTCTTCCGGCTTAGCAGAAGTTTCTTGCTGAGCTCTTTTGACCTTACGGGACCTGCGCAAACTCCAAGGTCTGCCTCTCCGTTCAATACTGCCTGCATGCAGTCCAGATCCTGTTCCACACGGAATCTTACATCCGCGTCCTGATCGGCCTTTTTGATCTCCGATATAGAAGGAAGGCACAGCAGTTCCACGGTGCCTCTTACAAAGATCGCGGAGACGGAGGACTCTCTTTGGGATTCCCGTTCGAAATGCATCGCGGTCTCTTCGCTGACTGCAACTATTTCCCGGGCTCTGGGAAGGAGGTATTCTCCGGCCTCCGTAAGGGATGCCCCGCTGCCGGTGCGTACGAAAAGCCTGCAGCCCAGTTCTTTTTCGAGGCGGGCTATAGACACATGGATGCCCTGAGGCGTAAGAAAGCAGCTTTTCGCGGCTTCTGTAAAACTCCGGAGCTTATAGATCTCCAGGAAGTATTTCAGTTGTTTTATATCCATTTTGCGGCCTTTACTTTAGCTGGTTTCAACTGTCTGTATAAAAAGTATATCATCAACAAAAAGTTGATGCAAGCAACAAGCTGCTGATTGCTGCCGGAAGCCGGCTGTACGATAATAAGAATGTAATAAGATCACTGTTCATTCATATATTCAATAAAGGAGACTAAATGGAACCTGCAGTAAAAGTCGACCTGGAACTACTTAAGAAGATAGACGCGGTCGAGATGGACGAGCAGCGCCGCGCCTGGAAAAAGGCTGTAATGGCTGCGCCCTACAAGATCCATACGGACAGACAGTACTATGCCACCGAGTCCTGGAGACAGACCGAGGGCGAGGATCTGGAGATCCGCCGCGCGAAGCTTTTTAAACATGTAGTCGAAAACATAAAGCTGAGCATACTGCCTTACGATTACATAGTAGGCCGCATGGGACCTACGGTCGTAGGCGCGTATACCGGAATAGATTCCTGCGGCGATTATCTGGACGGCATCTGGTCCGACGAAGGCAAGGTGCAGTTCTCGCTCAACAGCCAGTCGCAGCTTTCTCCGGAGGACCTGGAGATACTCCGCGACGCCGCCCGCGAGTTCGGAGGCAAGAGCGTAGCGGACGCCGGAAATCTGCTGTGGAAGGAACTTCTGGGCACCTGGCCCCAGGACGTTCTGGAGGCAAGGCTTAAGGACCCGCCGCTCAACACCGGAAACTGGGCCAACTCCACAAATACCATAGATTTCAACAAGATCATAACCAAAGGCCTTCGCTATTTCATAGACGAGGCGCAGGGCCACATAAACGACTTCGTGGAGAACCAGGGGCAGAACGCCAACAAGTTCTGGTTCTGGAAGGCCGCGATAATAGTCTGCGAGGCCATAATAACTCTCTCCCACAGATACGCCGCGCTTGCCCGCGAGATGGAAAAGACCGAGGAAGATCCTGCCAGAAAGAAGCAGCTGATCGAGATCGCCGAGGCCTGCGAGCACGTTCCGGAGTTCCCGGCGCGCAGCTTCCACGAGGCGCTGCAGTCCATGGCCATAACCGGCATATCCAAGGGCATAGAGCACCCCATGCACAACCACCCGCAGTGGGGCAGAGGGGATCAGTATCTGTACCCATTCTTCATAAGGGACATTCAGACCGGCACAATAAGCGTGGACAAAGCAGTAAACATGCTGGCAGAGCTTATAGGTCGCTGGGGCACCACCATCTATGTGGATACCGGTACTCACAGGGAGACTCACCAGATCACTTTTGCCATAAACAGCATGAACCTGGGCGGAATAACTCCGGACGGCAAGGAAGGCAGCAACGAGCTTTCCTAT
>JAFWVZ010000055.1 GCA_017523605.1 Bacillota bacterium
AGAACTTAACTGTTACTTCGTCGTTCTCCTTGATGTACTTGATGGCGTCTTCAACAAGGTCGAAGGACAGCGGTACCTGATCGTAGGATTCCGGGTCCATGAAGTAATACAGTTCGCCGTCGTTGTAGAGATACTGCATCTTCTTGGTCTCGATGTGAGCCTGCTCGAACTTGTCGCTGGGGCTGAATGCTTCTTCTCTGGTGGCACCGGTAAGGATGTTTCTGTACTTGGTCCTTACGAAAGCTGCGCCCTTACCCGGCTTAACGTGCTGGAAATCCAGGACTACGTGGGGCTCGCCGTTGATGTCGAAGGTCATGCCTTTTCTGAAATCGCTTGCTGTGATCATTGGTTGTTTTCCTTCCTTATATTCTAGAGAATTATTAACTCTTTGGGTGCTGTTACAAAGTTTATTATACCTGTTTCCGTGACTAATGCCAAGTCTTCGATTCTGACTCCGAACTTTCCGGGCAGATAAATTCCGGGCTCTATGGAAACTATGGTACCGGCCTTGATAGGATCGTTGTTCATCTGGGAGTACCTGGGGCTCTCGTGTATCTCCAGACCTGTTCCGTGACCTAGGCTGTGGCCGAAGAATTCGCCGTAGCCGGCTTTAACGATTATGTCTCTGGCAAGAGCATCGCACTCTTTACCGGTAAGACCAGCCTTAATGTTATTGCAGGCGTTGAGCTGAGCTTCCAGAACTATGTTGTAGACGTCGATCATTTCCTGTGTGGGCTGTCCGACTGCAACCGTCCTTGTCTCGTCCGAGCAGTACCCGTCTACCTTGCAGCCGTAGTCCATGGTAACGAAATCGCCCTTCTTTATGACGTCGTCTCCGGGAACTCCGTGCGGCAGGCTGGTCTTGGATCCTGTAATAAGTATCGTATCAAAGCTCAGATCCTCAGCGCCGTTCTGCTTCATGAAGTATTCAAGCTCGTTGGCAGCCTGTCTTTCCGTAAGACCGGGCCTTAAGAACTTGCACATATGATCGAAAGCCTTCATTGCAACTTCGCAGGCTTTCTTAGTGGCTTCTATCTCGAACTCGTCCTTTACTTCCCTGAGCGCAAGGACTATGTCCTCGACCGGAACGAATTCCTTGGATGAGCATTTCTCCTGGAAAGAAAGTACCTGAGCGTAGTTGATCCTGTCCTTTTCCACTCCGATTTTCTTTTCAGGACGGGAGTTTAACAGATCGAATACGGTCTTGCCGGAATACTGCTCGTAGTACTGAAGCCAGGTGAACTGCTGAGCCATCTCGCGGTAGCGGAAGTCAGTAATTATGTAAGCGTCCTGCTGAGTAACGTAGAGGAAGCAGTCGTTGCCCTTATGCCCTGTAAAATACGCAACGTTAGGTTCTCCGCAGATGTAGAATCCGTCCAGATCTCTTGCCGAAAGCTCTGCGCGGAGCCTTCCCAGCCTTTCCTCGAATCTATTCTTCATCTACTGCCTCCCCGATTATCTTGTAGATATCAGCGATTATTGTCTGTAGCTGCATCTGGGCGTTGAAGAACGAAGAAGCGAGCGGATCGGACATAACTATGCTGTAGAGATTCTGAAGCTGCGCAAGAGCATCCTGGTCCGGAGCTTCGCCCATCATGGTCTTTGCCTGGAACTCCATGCTCTTCTGCTGGAAATCGTTCATCATGGCGTTGACCTGATCGTTTGCCTTAAGAGCCTTCTGGGCATCCTTATAATCCTTGAACTGATCGGTCTCTTTAAGAGATCTTACAAGTTCGTGAGCAAGATCGTAAACATTCTGCATATCATACCTCCATAAAGACCGGAACTATGGCCGGACTTCTATTGACCTTTTTGTAAATGAAGCTTCTGAGCGTGCTGACCATTATCTTTTCGATCTCGGAACGCTTCTTGTTTTCCGCGTATGCGTCGTCCACTGCGTTGAGTATCTCGGCTCTGGCCTCATCCAGAATGCTTCCGTATTCCTTAACGTAGATCAGCCCTCTGGTGTGGAGCTGCGGTATAGACCTGAGCCTTCCTGTCTGGGAATCGAACGCTGCGGCAAGAACGATCAGACCGCTCTCGGAAAGGTTCTTCCTTTCGGAAAGAACGGAGTTTCCAATGTCCCCTACCCCCAGACCGTCTACCAGGATCGGATTGGCGCTCACCTTTTCCTTGCTTAGTGCCATGCTCCTTCTGGAGAGCTCGATCACGTCGCCGTTGGATGCATAGACTATGTTCTTCTTTGGCATTCCCAGACTTTCTGCTATTCTTGCATGCCCCAGGAGATGCCTTACTTCTCCGTGCACAGGAATGAAGAACTTGGGTCTCAGCAAAGTATGCACAAGCTTAAGCTCTTCTTCGCAGGCATGACCGGATACGTGCGTCTCGGCAATGTCGTTGTACAGCACGTCCGCTCCCTGTTCCATGAGGGAATTCACTATGTCCGAAACGTCCCTTTCGTTGCCAGGCACAGGGTTGGAAGATAGTATTACAAGATCGTTCTCCCTTATGTGCACGTTCTTGTGAAGTCCGTCGGACATTCTTGCAAGAGCGCTCATGGGCTCGCCCTGGCTGCCGGTCGTGATTATCACCAGCTGGTCGTCACTTACCTTGTTGATGTCCTTAAGCGGGATCATCGTTCCGGGCGGAATGTTCAGATATCCGAGTTCCTGAGCGATGTTTACCGTATTTTCCATGCTGCGGCCGGATACGGCGACTTTCCTGTTGTTCTCGACCGCTATGTCTATGATCTTCTGGACGCGGTGAACGTTGCTGGAGAATGTCGCGATTATTATTCTCTTGTCCGAACTTCTTATTATGTTCGACAGCGAATTTCCGACTATCTGTTCGGACCTTGTGTATCCGGGCCTTAGAGCATTGGTGCTGTCCGCAAGCAGCAGAAGAACGCCGTCCTGGCCTATCTTTGCAAGCCTTGTAAGGTCTATGGGACTTCCGTCTACCGGTGTGTAATCTACCTTAAAGTCGCCGGTATGGAATACAGTTCCTACCGGTGTCTTTATCGCAAACGCGAAGGAATCCGCTACTGAATGCGTGGTATGTATCGCCTCGGCCTTAAAGCATCCAAGATCCACGACCTGTCCGGGGTACAGCTCGTGGAGCGTGTCCGCGGAAAGCTTGTGCTCCTTAAGCTTGTTCTTTATGAATCCTATCGTAAGCCTGCTGCCGTAGATGGGCACCTGGAACTGCTCAAGAAGATAAGGTACTCCGCCTATGTGGTCCTCGTGCGCGTGAGTTATAAGGACTCCGCGGAACTTGTTTATGTTCTCTGCTATGTAAGAGAAATCCGGTATTACGGCGTCCACGCCGAGCATCTCGTCGTCCGGGAACGACAGTCCGCAGTCGATGGCTATCATGTCCTCTCCGTATTCCAGAACGGTCATGTTCTTGCCTATCTCGTGCAGACCGCCGAGCGGAATGACGCGAAGCTTTTTCATTTTCTTGTCAGTTTTATCGTTGTTTGTCTTTTTTGCCATTTCATCCTTTCACGACGATGTTGAAAAGCTTTCCGGGAACGGCTATCATCTTGACCACCTGCTTGCCCTCGGTAAGGTTCTTAACGGTTTCAGTATCCTTACAGTAAGCGGCAAGATCCTCTCTGGAAAGTCCGCTGGGAACATCCATCCTGTCTCTTACCTTTCCGTTTACCTGAATGACTATTTCTTCCGTTTCCTTTACAAGCGCGGACTCGTCGCATTCCGGCCAGGGATGTCTGTACAGGGATTCTGTGTTGCCCAGGCCTTCCCACATTTCTTCGCAGACATGCGGAGCAAACGGTGAGAGAAGAAGAACTACGCTTTCTGCTGCGGCGCGCATAAGTCCCATGTTTACGTCGTCCAGTTCCTTATAACGGTAAAGCTCGTTAACAAGCTCCATTACCGCGCTTATAGCGGTATTGAAGTTGAATCGCTTTTCTATGTCGTCGGTAACCCTCTTGATAGTATTGTTAAGTATGTAATTGAGTTGTTTGTCGTCCTTGGTCTCCGGCTTGTAGACAGCGGGAATTCCCTTAGTGTCCTTTGCCAGATCGTATATAAGACGGTAGACTCTTCCGAGGAACCTGTAGGATCCTTCCACTCCGGAATCGGACCACTCAAGTTCTCTTTCCGGAGGAGCTGCAAAGAGTATGAACAGCCTTGCTGTGTCTGCTCCGTACTTGTCTATGATCTCGTCCGGGCTTACTACGTTGCCTATGGACTTGCTCATCTTTCCTACGATCCAGTTGCCGTCCGCGTCCGTGTATCCCTTAAGCACCATGCCCTGAGTAAGGAGGTTGGTAAAGGGTTCTTCGCAGTTTACAAGGCCCAGATCGTAGAGGACCATCATGAAGAAGCGTGCGTACATAAGGTGAAGTATCGCATGCTCTACACCGCCTATGTACTGATCTACCGGCATCCAGTATGCTGCCTTAGCAGGATCGAAAGGAGCTCCGCTGTTCTGAGCGTCGCAGTAGCGCAGGAAGTACCAGGAGGAATCCAGGAAGGTGTCCATGGTATCCACTTCCCTCTTTGCCGGCTTGCCGCATATCGGGCAGACGGTATCTACGAAGGTTTTGGAAGTAGCGACCGGAGACTCTCCTTTGCCCGTAAATTCAACGTCAGTGGGGAGAAGGACAGGAAGATTCTCTTCCTTTTCCGGTACCCAGCCGTGCTCCGGGCAATAGATCATCGGGATGGGGCATCCCCAGTATCTCTGCCTGGATATAAGCCAGTCGCGGAGCCTGTAGTTGGTCTTGCCTTCTCCAAGGCCTATGGCCTTAAGATCGTTTCTGATGGCAACGATGGCATCCTTATTGTCCATTCCGTCGTACTTTCCGGAATTGATCATCTTGCCTTCGGCTTCGAAAGCAGCGGTAAGGTTGTTAACGTCTATGTCTTCCCTGCCGGGATCGACTACAGGGATTATCTCCAGACCGAACTTCTTTGCGAAATCGAAGTCTCTCTGGTCGTGAGCAGGAACACCCATAACGGCACCTGTACCGTAAGAGATAAGAACATAGTCGGAGATGTATATGGGCATCTTCTTGTGCGTCAGCGGATTCATGGCATAGCGGCCGATGAACACGCCCGTCTTTTCCTTGCTGGTGGAAGTACGCTCGATGTCGGAAAGGTGCTTTACCTGCTCGGAATACTCTTCCACGGCAGCTTCGTATTCAGTTCCGCAAACAAGCTCGTGGAGCATGGGATGCTCGGGGCTCATTACCATGAATGTAGTACCGAACACTGTGTCCACACGGGTGGTGAACACGCGCAGCTTCTTATCAGAACCGACTATGTCGAAGTCCAGCTCGGTGCCTTCGGAACGTCCGATCCAGTTGCGCTGCATGGTCTTTACCTTGTCCGGCCAGCCCGGAAGCTTGTCCAGGTTGTCCAGCAGTCTGTCCGCGTAATCCGTGATCTTCAGATACCACTGGGACAGATCCTTCTTGGTTACTTCTGTCTTGCAGC
>JAFWVZ010000056.1 GCA_017523605.1 Bacillota bacterium
GGCCTATGTCCAGGTACTTCATCTTGGTGCAGTACTTAAGACCCTTGGTGTTCTCCGGAGTAAGCTCGCCACCCAGCCAGCTGGCGCTTGCAAGTATCCTGGTCTCGTCCGTCCTTGCGGTAAACCTGTCGCCGAACCATATGCGCCAGTCCACGGTTATGTCCGGAAAGTCCTCCCTGATGGCCGCCATGTGGTCGTCGTCCACTTCGCAGAAGTCCATGTCCAGGTAACTCAGCTTGGGCATGCAGGCGATGATCTCGCGGACCTCCGCACCCTGGTCGTTCATGGGTATATGGTTGAGATCCAGGACTTCGTCGTAAAGATCTATCTCCTTGCCGAACGCGGTGAATCCGTACGAGACCTTGGTGTCCGGGTTGGCTTTAAGGAACGCGTATACATCCTTTAGTTTTCCGTGGCCCTCTTCCTTGCCGAAATCAACGGCTGAGTACTCCGTTATGCCGTCGGTCAGCTCCATTAGGACAGGAAAACCGTCCGGAGCCATGCGGCTCAGATCCAGGCTTCCGCCCGACAGCGGAAGCTCTGCTCCGCCTGCATTTACAGAACCACTGAATGCGATCTGGGGCAATACCTTCCGCAGCTCCGCAAGATAACGGGGATCCTCGTTGTTCAGGACCAGGGGTCCGCCTTCGATGTTCAGATCCGGGCATTTTTCGCGGAATTCCAGGACCTGTCTTACAGTCCAGCCGGAAAGGTCCAGCTTTACGCTTTTAGCGCCTTTCACTGCGGCGGCGTCCTGTGCTTTAGCCAGAGCTTCTTCCGGGCTCAGTCCTGTAAGGTCCAGCCCGCCGGTCCTCGAATCGTACTTAAGACCGTAGGTCCTTACCGGAACGCCGTCCTTCCAGGCGACCGCACCGCTGACGGAAAGCGCTGCAACGGCAACGATCAACACTACCTGAACGGCAAGTATGATGCGCCATATTATGCTTTTAGTCCTGTCCTTTTCTGCTGCCAAAGCCGGTCCGCCTCTTTTCGGAAATCAATGATGGAAGAGCCTCATTCCGGTAAACGCCATCACCATGCCGTACTTATCCGCGGTCTCGATCACGTTGTCGTCCCTTATGGATCCGCCGGGCTCCGCGATGTACTGAGCGCCGGACTTCCTGGCTCTTTCGATGTTGTCGCCGAACGGGAAGAACGCGTCGGAACCAACGGTGAGGCCCTTCTGCGTGGCTATCCAGGCCTTCTTTTCCTCGGCTGTAAATACTTCAGGCTTTCTGGTGAATACCTTCTGCCATTCGCCGTCGCGGAGAACATCTTCGTACTCGTCGGAGATGTAGACGTCTATCGCGTTGTCCCTGTCGGGCCTGCGTACGCCTTCCTTCCAGGGAAGCTCCAGGACCTTGGGGCTCTGGCGCAGATACCAGTTGTCGGCCTTGCTTCCGGCAAGCCTGGTGCAGTGTATGCGGCTCTGCTGGCCGGCGCCTACGCCTATGGCCATGCCGTCCTTAACGTAGCATACGGAATTGCTCTGCGTGTACTTAAGGGTTATGAGAGAAAGTATCATGTCCCTTACGGCTTCTTCCGGAAGATCCTTGTTCTTTGTAACGATGTTGGCCAGCAGCTCCTTGTTGATCTTGAAGTTGTTGTGGCCCTGCTCGAAGCTGATGCCGTACACGTCCTTTATCTCCTGCGGAGCGCAGACGTAAGCAGCATCGATCTTGATTATATTGTAATTCCCCTTTTTCTTTGTTTTGAGTATCTCCAGCGCCTCGTCCGTGTATCCGGGAGCGATCACTCCGTCGGAGACTTCGTCCTTAAGATACCTTGCGGTGGAGGCGTCGCA
>JAFWVZ010000057.1 GCA_017523605.1 Bacillota bacterium
AGTCGAAAAACTCCCAGCTGCCCATGCCGTCCGGACAGCGAAGCCATATGTACGGAGCGTTTTTACCGCCGCAGTACCATATCCCCAGTTTATCCAGGGCGCCCGTAAGTATCCGGGCGTTTTTCTTATAGAATTCAATGTTTTTGCGGATCTGACGCTGTCCTTCTTCGGTAAAGACTGCAGTTCCGCCTTTCTGGATGATGTAGGATACGCCGTTGGTCTTGGTGGTCCTGTTGCGTACCCACATGTCGTTGAAACACAGTCCTTTTCTGACAAGGCCTTTAGGGATGACAGTATACCCAAGACGTGTTCCGGTAAATCCCGCTGTTTTCGACAAAGAGCATATCTCTATGGCGCAGGTCTTTGCTCCTTCGATCTCGAAGATGCTCCGGGGAAGATCCCGGTCCTCGATGAACGCTTCATAAGCTGCGTCAAACAGTATCACGGAGGAATTCGCGTTAGCAAAGTCGACCCATTCTTTAAGCTGCTTCCTGCTGAATACCGCTCCTGTGGGGTTGTTCGGAGAACAGATGTAGATGATGTCTGCCTTTGCGCTCCCGTCCGGGCTTGGGAGGAATCCGTTACCCCGGCCGGATGCCAGGTGGACTATCTCTCTGCCTGCGATCACATTGGCGTCTACATAGGCCGGGTAGGCCGGTTCTATCACAAGCGCGCTGCTCGACCTGTCGAAAAGATCCAGTATGTCTCCAAGTTCATCGCTCGCGCCGCTGGAAACAAACACTTCGTCGTCGGAAAGATCGAGCCCTCTGCTTCTGTAGTGTTCCGCTATCGCCCTGCGCAGCTGAGGCAGACCGAGTTCGGACACGTATCCGTGGAAAGTCTCTTTTGCTGCCTGATCATCCACCGCCTCGTGGAGAGCTTTAATTACCGCGTCGCATAAGGGTAGGGAAACGTCGCCTATACCCATGCGGTATAGGTGTGCCCCCGGGTGAGTATCCAGGAAAGCTCTTGTTTTCTGAGCTATATGGAAGAAAAGATAGGAATCTTTAAGATCCGCATAATGCATGTTCGGCGTGGTCATACCGATACTTCTCCTTCGTAGACGAATTCCGCAGGGCCGCACATACTGATACAGTTATCCGACGCAACGGTTATCTTTAGCTCACCGCCGTCCAAAACTACGGTTATCGGTTCGCCGGACCTACAGAAGCTTTTTCTGACTGCTGCTGCGGCCGATGCGCAGGCACCGGTGCCGCAGGCCATGGTTATGCCGCTGCCGCGCTCCCATACCCGCATGCGAAACTTCCGGTCCGATATGACCTGAACGAACTCCACATTGACGCCATCAGGGAACAGGCTGTGTTTTTCTATCTGCGGACCTAAAACTGCCACCGGAGCTTTTTCAGTATCCGTTATGAAGATCACCGCGTGAGGATTGCCGACATTTACCGGGGTGCATATCACTTTGTCTTCTCCGATCGGGACCTCCATGTCGCTGCCGACGTCCGCGCTGCCCATATCTACCGTTACCGAGCGTACCTTACCGCACCTTATATCCAGCTCCAGAGTCTTGATCCCGGACATCGTTTCGATCGTCAGGCGGGTCTTGTCCGTATACCCTTTATCATAGACGTACTTTCCCACGCACCGTATTCCATTGCCGCACATTTTCGCCTCGCTGCCGTCCGCGTTGAAAATGCGCATCTTAAAGTCCGCTGATCCGGAAGGGGAAATGTATATCATCCCGTCGGATCCTGCGCCGAAATGCCTGTCGGACAGTTTTTCGGACAGATGCGCAGCGTCTTCCGGCACGTCTCCGTAAACATACAGATAGTCGTTTCCAAGCCCCTGCATCTTAGTGAACAGCATTTGAAGCTCCTTCCATTGCCGCGCCTATGAAGCCAAGGAACAGGGGCTGAGGCCTGTTAGGACGGCTCTTGAATTCCGGATGGTACTGAACACCTACAAAGAACGGCTTGTCGGTCAGTTCAATGGTCTCAACGAGCCTGCCGTCCGGTGAGATGCCGCTGAGGCACATCCCGCAGCTTTGCAGTTTCTCCCTGTAATCGTTGTTGAACTCGTAGCGGTGGCGGTGCCTCTCGCTTATCTTAAGCTCTCCGTAACAGCGCTCCATGGTGGTGCCGGGCCGGATCTCGCAGGGGTAGGCGCCGAGCCTCAGCGTACCACCTTTGTCTATGTCTTCGCTCTGGCCGGGCATGAAATCTATGACTTTGTTCTTGCATTGTTCATCGAACTCGCCGGAATTGGCGTCCGCTATGCCGGCCACGTTCCTTGCGAACTCTATTACTTCTATCTGCATGCCCAGGCATATCCCGAAGTAGGGAATATCGTTTTCCCTTGCGTATTTTGCGGCAAGTATCATGCCTTCGATGCCTCTGCTTCCGAAGCCTCCGGGGACTATTATTCCGTTCAGCCCGCCAAGCATGCTGCAGACGGTGTCAGGCTTTATTTCTTCGGAATCTATCCAATGGATGTTGATGTGGACATTGTGGTAGAAACCTGCGTGGTGAAGCGCTTCCGCAACAGAAAGGTAAGCATCGTGCAGACCCACGTACTTTCCCACGAGTCCGATTTCAACGCAGTGAGACCTTGCTCCGTTTATGCGCTCCACCATCTCCTTCCACTCGGCTAGGTCCGGCGCAGGAGCAGTGATCCCAAGCTCCCTGCAGACCACATCGGAAAAGTTTGAGCTTTCCAGCATCAGCGGCGCCTCATATAGGTTGGGAACCGTTATGTTTTCTATTACGCAGTCCGGCTTTACATTGCAGAACAGAGCTATCTTCTGAAAGATGGATGGCTCAAGATGTCTGTCGCAGCGGAGCACTATGATGTTCGGGTTGATGCCCATGCCCTGCAGCTCTTTTACGGAGTGCTGGGTGGGCTTGGATTTATGTTCCTCGGAGCCGCTTAAGTAAGGCACAAGAGTTACATGTATGAACAGGCTGTTCTCGCGGCCTACTTCCAGCGATATCTGCCTTACCGCCTCTATGAAGGGCTGGGATTCTATATCTCCTATGGTGCCGCCTATCTCCGTGATGACTACGTCCGCAGAGGTCTTTCTGCCTACGCTGTAAACAAACTCCTTTATCTCGTTGGTTATGTGCGGTATCACCTGCACCGTGGAACCGAGGTACTCTCCGCGCCTTTCTTTGTTAAGCACGTTCCAGTAGACTTTGCCGGTCGTCAGGTTGGAGTACTTGTTCAGGTCCTCGTCTATGAAGCGCTCGTAATGACCAAGATCCAGATCTGTCTCCGCGCCGTCTTCGGTAACGAAGACCTCGCCGTGCTGGTAGGGACTCATGGTGCCGGGATCGACGTTTATATACGGATCCAGCTTCTGAGCGGCCACCTTAAGGCCTCTTGCCTTTAAAAGTCTTCCCAGAGAAGCTGCTGTTATCCCTTTTCCCAAGCCTGAAACAACGCCGCCTGTAACGAATATGTACTTAGTCATAGCGATCCTCCGTTCCGGTAAAACGGAACTCCCTGCAAAAGAAAAAAGCGCCATCCCGGTGCCAAAAACACCTGAGATGAACGCCTTTGCCCATCATTTAAAATATACGCCTGTTAAGCTTTAAAGTCAATAAAAAGTGTTGATATTCCTTACTCCCACTCCACAGTTGAAGGCGGTTTGGACGAAATGTCGTAGACCACACGGGATACGCCGGCGACCTCGTTGGTAATGCGGCTGCTGGCCTTTTCAAGCACCTCGTAGGGAAGGCGTGTCCATTCGGCGGTCATGAAGTCATCCGTAGTTACTGCGCGCAGCGCAACAGTGTATCCGTAGGTCCTGGCGTCTCCCATAACGCCTACGGTGCGGGTGTCTGTAAGCACCGCAAAGTACTGGTCCGGAGCCTTTTCCAGGCCGGCTTTTGCGATCTCCTCGCGGAATATGGCGTCCGCGTCCTGAAGAGTGCGCACCTTGTCCGACGTTATCTCTCCGATTATCCTTACCGCAAGTCCGGGACCGGGGAAGGGCTGTCTCTGCGCAAGTTCCTTAGGAAGCCCCAGTACGCTGCCGACGCTCCGTACTTCGTCCTTAAAAAGTTCTCTCAGGGGCTCCGCGATCTCGTCGAAGGATATGACGTCTGGAAGACCGCCCACGTTGTGGTGGCTCTTGATCACGGCCGAATCTCCCTTGCCGCTTTCTATTACGTCCGGGTATATGGTGCCCTGCGCAAGCACATGCACATGGCCTATCTTTTTAGCCTCTTCTTCGAATACTCTTATGAATTCCTCGCCTATGATGCGGCGCTTTTTTTCAGGTTCCGTTACTCCGGCGAGCTTTTTAAGGAAGCGCGCTCCTGCGTTGACTCGTACGATGTTTACGCCGAGCTC
>JAFWVZ010000058.1 GCA_017523605.1 Bacillota bacterium
GAGCAGGCGGACGTTAAGGCCAGCTCGGAGGAGGGCGAGGTGATCTCCACGATCTCCATCGCGGTCTCCAGCATAGTTACGACGATAATAATCATAATAGGCGTGCTGCTCATAAGGCCGCTGACTCCGGTTCTCAACGCTCCGGTGCTGGCTCCTGCCTTCGCGCAGATGGTGCCGGCGCTGTTCGGAGCTCTGGGCGTGGTGTTCATAGCCAAGAACGTAAAGATCGCGGTCGCGCCGCTCATCCTGATGCTTATTCTGTTCATAGCGGTGCCGGCTCTCAACGCTGGTACCGTAGGCATAATGGTGCCCGTGGGCGTTCTGTTCACGCTGGGCGTATCAAGGCTGATGTATAAAAAAAGCATGCTGTAGCACAGTTCAGTGGCATGTCTGGTTTGAGGATCATGTTGTAGTTCGGACTGGCAGTAGTTTGAAATGCAGGTCTGCTTTGCCGGACCTGACAGGAGTTTGTTATGATCGGTTACATTATTTTAGCGATAGTAGTCATATTCCTTGCGGTGCTGTTTATCAGGACCGCGGCGTTCAAACCTGCGCCCCAGCCCCCTGAAGAATTCGCGGACGTCGAGTTCGACAAGGGCAAAGCCGCGGAGTGCCTCGCGCAGCTTGTAAAGTGCAAAACGGTGTCCTACGTGGATCATTCGCTGGAGGACGACGCGGAGTTCGAAAAGCTGATCGGACTGCTGCCGTCGCTTTATCCAAATGTGTTTAAGACCTGCGACTTTACGAGGCTTGCGGACCGCGGCATACTGTTCCGCTGGCCGGGCAAAGGCTCCGCCAAGGGCGAAGTCCCCAAGGCCTGCAAGGCTGACGAAGGGCCCTCCGTTCTTATGGCACACTACGACGTGGTGCCCGTGGAGGAAAAAAACTGGGAGAAGGATCCCTTCTGCGCAGAAGTAGCGGACGGTGTAATGTGGGGCAGGGGAACGCTGGACACCAAGGTCACCTTCAACGGCGCTCTGTTCGCAGCGGACACGCTTATCGCAAAGGGATTCGTTCCCAAAAAGGACATATACATGGCCTTCTCAGGTCAGGAGGAGATAAACGGCAAAGGCGCAGTGCACATAGTGGACTGGCTGATGGAGCGCGGCATAGAGCCCGCCATGGTAGTGGACGAAGGCGGAGCGGTCGTGGAAGGAGTCTTCCCGGGCGTCTCCGGTTCCTGCGCGCTCATAGGCATAGCGGAAAAAGGCCTTATGAACGTGGACTTCAAGCTGGACACGAACGGCGGCCACGCTTCCGCTCCTGCTCCTCACACCCCGGTGGGACGCCTCTCCAGAGCATGCGTGGACATAGAGAACAATCCGTGCAAGAGCCACTTTACCGAGCCCGTACTCAAGATGTTCGATACGCTCGGCAGGCATTCCAGCTTCCTGTACCGCATGATCTTCGCCAATCTCTGGTGCTTCGGCGGAGTGCTGGACATGATATGCAAAAAAAGCGGCGGCGAGCTCAACGCGCTTGTCCGCACCACCACCGCCTTTACCCAGATGAGCGGCAGCAAAGCCAACAACGTAATACCGCCGTCGGCGTCCATGACCGCAAACGTTCGCATCAATCCGGCCGATACTTCGAAGACCGTTCTGGAGCACTACCGCAGCGTTATAAAGGACCAGGAAGTAAAGATAGAGGCCGCCGTGGAGGCCGAGCCCAGCCGCATATCCCGCACGGACTGCGAAGGCTGGGAACGCGTCTGCAAGGCCATCCGCGGAACATGGAAGGGCACGCTGGTGTCCCCGTACCTTATGGTGCAGTGCTCCGACAGCCGCCACTACGGTAAGCTCTCGGACCGCGTGTACCGCTTCTCTGCAATGGATCTTACGTCCGAGGAGCGCCGCATGATACACGGAAACAACGAGCGCATACGTCTGGACTGCATGGCCCGCGCCGTGGAGTTCTACATAAGGCTGATACAGCAATGCTGAGGAATAATGTACAGCAGCTTTTCAGAAAGGAGTTTCAGACGATCATCCCAAGCTTGCCTGTTTTACGGTTTTTTGGGATGAAAAGAACCGTTCCATGTTCCAAACACACCTGATTTACATGGATTTGGGATGAAAAAGCCTGTACTATGTCCCAAATCTACCTGATTTACAAAGATTTGGGACGAAAAGACCCGTTCTGCTCACCGAATTTACCGGTTTTGTGGCTATTTGATCGGTCTTTATCCCATGTATGTGATTTTCGTCATAGATTGGGACGAAAAACGACCATATCCCATCCCAAAACCCGACGATTTATCGATAGTTGGGACGAACGTCTATTGCCTGCAGATCTAAAGGTGGATCTCCAGATTAATGATCAGCATATCCAAAGACAGGGGCTTATCGATAAAACTTAAGACAACTTAAGACTCAGTGGCCGGGACGCAAAAAATCCTTTGCAATTCCGGCCTTTTGTGTTATTATATCCCTTGCACCGGCGCAGTCCGGCAGCAGCAGAATACGGTCCATTAGCTCAGCTGGGAGAGCGTCTGGGTGACAACCAGAAGGTCACAAGTTCAAGTCTTGTATGGGCCACCAAAAAACCCCGAAATTTCAACGGTTTCGGGGTTTAGTCATTTTTTGAGCTCATGCCAATTTCAAGGATGTGCCAATTGTGTACCAATTTGTGTTTTTGACCCGGCAACGGGTTTCTATTATGTTAACGAAATCATGACCATTGCGGCACTTATCTGTTTTTAACTTTTGTTTTGATCCAGTACGGCAAACGCAAGTTCCAGTATCAGTCGGTTCTGCGGATCGTTAAGATCCATGTCCAGGATCTTTTCAATGCGTCCTATGCGGTATAAAAATGTGTTTCGGTGTATGTATGCCCGGCGTATCGTTTCGGCAATGTTTCGTTCGCTTTCCAGGTAGATGCGCAGAAGCTCGACGTATTCAGTCCCTTTCTTTTTGTCGTGCGAGATCAGAGCCTTCAGACCGTCCGGGATGAGCGTGTCGGGGATGGTGTCCTTCAGGCACTTGTCCAGCAGATCGTCCACCTGGTAGTCTTCGTAGCAGAAATACCAATAAGTGGGGTTCTTAAGGACTCCGAGCGTCCTTGCCGTTTCTGCCTGTTTAAAGAAAAAGTGGAGCTGATGGAAGTTGTCGTAGGTCGTACTTATCCCGGCTTCCAGCAGATTGTCCCTCAGTATCGGAAGCAGTGTTTCGAGCAGCTGTTCCCGCGTCATTCCGGCCTGCGTAAGATCGAACACATAGATGATGCGGTCTTCGAACACCGTATAGCAGTCGTTGCCTAACAACGACGACAGCATAAGGCATGCATCGACCATGTTCTGCGGCGTGTTTCCGCGTCCCTTCAGGCAGAGCGACATGCATACGAACCGGTCTTTTCCTTTCCACCCGCAGTGCCTCAGAAC
>JAFWVZ010000059.1 GCA_017523605.1 Bacillota bacterium
AGAAATGCATATCCACGGAGACGAAGGGCATACACAAGACCACGGGACCGGGGCACATACCCATACGCACGGCGGTTATACTCATACACACAGCCCGGAACACGATAAAAAGGTAATGAACCGCCTTTCCAGAGCCATAGGCCATCTGGAGAAGGTAAAGGACATGGTGGAGCGCGGTGAAGACTGCAGCGATGTTCTCATCCAGCTTGCCGCCGTCCGTTCTGCGCTTACTGCCACAGGCAAGGTGATCCTGCAGGAGCACATAAGCCACTGCATTGTCCATGCCGTGGAGAGCGGGGACGATACGGAAGTAGCCGAATTAAACGAGGCGATAGCGCAGTTCATAAAATGATCTCCGGTCATATTTCGGACCGTTCAGGTCTTTAAGTACTTCGGCTTTTTTCGGACTATGCGTGAATTAAATAATTGGAAATAAAAAACAAGGGCTCCGCAGAGCCCTCGTTTTTATTTTGTTATTCAGTTAGCTTTGATGATAACTACTCCGCCTGTAAGATCCACATAGGATATCGTTCCCGTAAGCTCGGTCTTGGAACCGATAACATCCGTAAGCGTTATCTTATCGCCGTCTATGTCTATGCTGGACACGTAACGGGCCGCTATGCGGTCATCGGACTTTTCGTTGATGTAAGCTGTAGAAAGGCACATGCCGGCCTCCTTAGAAGTCGAACGGCTCCAGACCGAATACCGGGTGTCCCTTTTCGGTGAGGAACTCGATCATTGCGTCCAGATCGTCCGCGGAAGCGGCAACGTTCTCGTCGCAGATCATGTCGGTGAAGTTCTCGATTCCGTAGAGTTCCTCTGCGGACTTGTCCAGCTTGGCTCTGACTTCTTCCTTAAGGTGAGAGGGCATCCAGACTATTCTTGCGATTCCGCCTTCGGCTCTCATGAACTTCTTGGAAGCTATGAAGTGCTTGCCGTGGCCCATGAATCCCGGAGTCTGCTGTCCGCCGCCTGTCATGGAAGCGAGCTCCGCAAAGCTCATTCCCAGAGGCGAGGAACCGGAGTACTCTCTGTTTACTATTACAACGCCCATGGTTGCAGGCTCCATGCCGCATATGCACTCGAAGCAGCCGCAGCTCGTCATCGGGTCCTTAAAGAGCGAGTAGAGCGTAACGGCTTCCAGAGCGCCGTGCGAGTATTCGTTTACCGCGCGGTTTACATCCGGCCAGATACCTACGGTCTCGTCTACGCAGTCTTCCTTGGATACGATCTGGCAGGGGCCGTTGGGGTTGAGCTGGTTGGTAGCCTTGGCATCCAGCCAGGAAACGGCGCCGCAAAGTCCCAGACGTTCCGGGGTAACGATGCAGACGTGGCTCGGCGAGAAGGACTGGCACAGCGTGCAGGTGTAGAAGCACTCTGCGGCTTCGTCCGTAAGCAGGGCAAGTCTTTCGTCTCTTGCGTTGTATATGGGTTCGGCGAGCTCGTGTCTGAGCTTGGTGCACTCGTGCGGATCCGTGTAGATTGTCACCTGGCACTTATCGACTACGGAGTCGTACTCGCTCATTATCTTGGCATAGATGACTTCGCCTATGTGTCTTGCGCGGAATCCCTTTTCGAAAGCGTTCTTGGAGATACGGATACGGATCTGGTCTCTCTGTCCTGTATGCATTACGCCTTCCAGACAGTTCATCCAGGAGTGGAGCTTTCTCTCGAATACAGGCTCGAAGTCCGGCTGCATGTTCTTGCCGGCAACTTCAGCTACGTATGCAAGCTGGATGCTTCCGCCCGGTTCGTATACCTTTTCTCCGGAACCGGAAAGAACATCGTTGATCTTGTCGAAGTCCGGGCCAACAACGGTTATCTTGTGGTCTTCGATCTCGCGCATGTCCTTGCTGGTTACGAGCTCGAAGCAGTCCGTACGGCTTCCGTAAGCTTCCAGATACATGTCGCTCCTGCGGATGATCTCGCCCTCGAACGCGGTGTTGAACGCGATGGGGATGTCCATTGCAGTAACCTTAAGCTTAATGTCTCTGGCCTCAAGAGAGGTGTCGATCCAGTCTCTGGTGTCCTTCTGGATGATAAGGCTCTTAGGCACTTTCCAGAGTTCTTCCTGTTCGTTGGTTATTACCGGGAAGCCCAGGGCAATGGCGCCGCCGCCGCACGCTACCGTAAGATCGTCTACGGGCGAGTAAGCGTTTACGAATGCCATTATTCTGTCCAGGGTATAGGTGTTCATTCCCCAGTAATCGAGGGGCTGGATGTTTCCGAAGATCATGGCAGCTCTCATTACGAGGTCCACGACGTGGGAAACGCTCCAGATCTCAGGTCCTACCTCTACGATACGGACCTTGAAGCCCATGGATATGCCCATGCGCTTGGCCTGGTCGATGATCCCTCCGATAAGGAATACGAATATACCTCTGGCCTGATAACCTTTGATCATGTCCCTTGCTTCCTCGTCGGAGGGGGCAGGGCCTATCATTACTACGAAGCCCGGGATGTCCTTGGTTACAAGGGGAAGTCCCAGTTCTCTCACTTCGGCGTCAGTCATGTGGCCGTGATACTCTCCCTTGTAGGGCTGAGGATCGTCCACGTACTTGACGGCTTCTATGACCTGTGCCGCCATTGCGGTGGCAAGTCCGGAATGGAACACGTCGTTGACGCGCTCTTCCTTGGTCATCCATTCTTTAATAGTGCCGTTCATTGCAGCATCCAGATCGCCGAGTGTATTTACCTCTATGCCGGCGTATTCCAGGATTATGGCGCAGTTGAAAGCGGTGTCCGGGAACATTGCGGTATGATCCGGTCCGTATTTCTTTATTGCCGCATCCAGGTCCTTCCTGGCTTTTTCGTACATCTGGTCGCTGCCGTTGAATACACAGTCAAACAAGCGTCTCACGCTCTTTACCTCCTGTTGTTCTCCGCTGCTGCGGTATCGTCGATGCGTTCTTTAATCTTTCTGATCTCTTCCACGGTACGGGGCGCCATGTCGTAAGGGGAGGCGCTTGCTCTGTCCGCGTCGGATACTGCGTCGTCCATGTGGATCATTCCCAGAAGATCTTCTTGCGGAACATTGTCCAGTATGAACTTCTCGTCCTTTTCGTCCCTTACTTTGTTTGCCACTACCGAGACGCTCTTAACGCCCAGGTCTTTGGCAAGCCTCTGCACGCTGTGATATGTCTGAACGCTTCTTGCTCCCGGTTCTACCACTACTATGAATCTGTCTACCAGATCCGTGGTGCCGCGGGAGAGGTGTTCCAGGCCAGCTTCCATGTCCATTATCACGACTTCGTCGCGCTGGATGAGAAGGTTGGAGAGGAGCCTCTTGAGCATTACGTGCTCGGGGCATACGCAGCCTTGTCCGCCAACCTTTACGGTTCCCATCAGCAGGAGCTTTACTCCGTTGATGTCCTTGGCCAGCTTGTCCGGAAGATCGTCCACCTTGGGGTTTATCTTGAAGAATCTTTCGAATTCGTCCGCGTGGGTGCGTTCTTTTATAAGATCCTTCATCTCCGTGATGGGGATGATCTTTTCCAGATCTTCCTCGGCAGCTCCGAGGGCAAGACCCAGGTTGGCGTCGGGGTCTACGTCGGCGCAGAGGACCTTGCGTCCTTCGTCCGCGTAGAGCCTTGCAAGGCATGCCGCGAAAGTCGTCTTACCGACTCCGCCTTTTCCCGTTACCGCTATCTTCATGTTATATTCCGAGCGCCTTGCGCTTGGCCTCTATGCCTTCGATGATGCTCTCCACCAGTCCGTCGGGGTTGGTGTTGATGATGTAACCGGCGCCTACCATCTTCTTGGTGCCTTCGGTAATCAGCTGCATCATCTGCGGGGAACCGCCTACAAGAGGGTCTATTCCCAGATAGGTGTCTATTCCGGTAGCAACTACGTAGTTGGCTATGGAGACGGCCTTTTCGCTCATCCACTCGGGAGCGCAGCCTACGACAGGAAGCTGAGTGGTGTCTATGCCCCAGTCCTTGGCTATGCCTGTAACAAGAAGCATCATACGGCTGATGTCTACGCAGGAACCCATGTGCAGTACCGGCGGGATGTCGGCCAGAGTGCAGACACGGCGGAGTCCTTCTCCGCAGAACTGCTTGGCTCTCTTGTCCAGAAGGCCTGCCTTGGAGGCTGCCTGAGCGGCGCATCCGGTAGCTACGATGACTATGTCGTTAGCCAGAAGCTTCTTCATTATCTCGATGTGGGAGTAGTCCGGACGGACCTTGGGGTTGTTGCAGCCAACCATGGCTACTGCACCGCGGAGAACACCGGACTTAACGCACTCGATGAGAGGCTTGTAAGTGTCGATGTCGTCTATGCGGCTGTTGGTAACGGTGTCCAGACGGCTCTTGATGCCTTCGCAGGAGTATCCTACGTTAGCGATGTGCTTGTGCTCCGGTATGAAGATCTTTCCGGGCTCTCTGTTCGGGAAGTTCTCTATTGCTTCCTTTACGATCTTCTTTGCAACTTCGCCGGCGTTCTGGCTGGTGATGGGAAGATACTCGGAGAGGGGGATCCTCGCTATCGGGGAGGTGGTGTAGAACTTGGTGTGGAAGCACTCGGCAACAGGTCCGATGTTCGGGAATATGCACTGTACGTCCACTACGATGGCGTCGCATACACCGGTAAGGATGACGGCTTCCTGCTGGAGGAAGTTGCCTGCCATCTTTATCTTGTGACGCATCATCATTTCGTTTCCGGTGCAGCAGAGGCCGACTACGTTGATGCCCTTGGCTCCTACCTTCTTGGCGAGCTTGAGCATTGCAGGGTCTTCCGCGTAGCGGATGATCATCTCGGATACCGCGGGATCGTGGCCGTGGCATACGATGTTGACCTGGTCCATTTCCATTACGCCGAGGTTGCCTTCGGTGTCGTGCGGCATCGGAGTTCCGTACATGATGTCGGACATCTCGGTACCGGTCATGGATCCGCCCCAGCCGTCAGCCATTCCGCAGCGCAGGGACTGGCGTACCAGAGCCTCGGGATCTGCGGTGTTGCCCATGTGTGTCATGTGCATTGCGGTTACGACTTCGCGGTCTACTGCTCTGGGAAGAATGTCTTCTTTTTCCCAGGTCTTGCGGCGCTCTTCGGTGGCGCGGTCTACCCAGCGCTGATAACCGGTGGGCTTGCCGTATTCGTTGATCGCAAGTTCTGCGACTTCGTGAGCTACGTCGTAGATGTCGCGTCCCTCGGTCTTGACTCCCCATTCCTTTGCAAGCTTAAGGAGCTTGCTGGCGTCCGTTACATGATAGTAACCGTCTTCGCTGGCGTCGTAGAGCTTCCATGCGCACTCGCGGCCGTGGTCGGAGTGGGTGGCAGCGCCGCCGGCAGCCATACGGAGATAGTTTCTGCCCGCTATCGCGTCGGCAGTTGCGCCGCAGATGCCCTTGGGAGCTTTGGGTGTGATGCGGCACGGACCCATGGCGCAGATACGGCAGCAGATTCCTTTTTCACCGAAGCCGCAGTGGGGCGTCTGGTTCTTGACTCTGTCCTGCCAGGTATCGATGCCTACCTGTGCGGCAGTTTCGCGGAGACGCGCCTGATCGGCCTCCATTTGCTCAACTGTCGTGAGTTTGAATTCCTGACTCATTGATTATCTTTTCCTTCCGTTAAAATGATTCGTAAGGTGGTTTATCCTTTTTATATTATATATACAAATGTTGTATAATTAAATAAAAGAATATTATCCTAAGGGCAATATTATTTTTACACGGTGCAACTACAGGTTGCATATCATAAAGTAAAGTGATATATTTTTCAGTGGAAAACGGAGGCGTATAAATTGGAATTCAAACAGTTGAACGTATTCATAACAGTTGCCGACGAGCACAGTTTTCTTAGGGCTTCGCAGGCTCTTTTCGTGTCTCGCCAGGCAGTCGGAAAGACGATAGACCAGCTGGAAGAAGAGCTGGGAATGAAGCTTTTCGTAAGAGGTCAGAACGGCGTTCAGCTTACTCCTGCCGGAAAATACTTCTACACGAGAGCTAAGGCGCTCATTTCAGATCTAAACGATCTTCGTTCCGAGATGAGTTCCATGTGGCAGAGCCAGGTAAGCATAAAGGCTTGCTTTTCCGAAGCGCTGTGGTCTTTCTATTCCAAGGGAATAAAAGAATATGCTTCCAGAAATTCTTCGGAAGTTAAGATAGAGACCGTCGTTGTCCCCGAGCCTGAATGCGAGCACATGCTCCCCGGACTGGACGCGGATGTCGTCATTTCTTTTGCGCCTCAGAACGCCAGAAGCACCACGACTTCGCTCGTAATGGAATCCCCGATCGTTTTTCTTGTTAGAAAAGAAGACCCGCTTGCGGCCGAGGATGTTCTTAAGCTCAGCTGGAGCAAGCGGGTAGGGCGTTTTCTGTTGTTTACGGGAGGCACCGACCACGGTCTTTGGTGGCCTACGATCCCGCGTCAGGGCGATGTTTGCTGCGGAAGCCTGGAGGAACTTTTCGGAAAGCTCCAGACAGAAGGCGGAATACTTCCGATCCCCGAATTCCTTGTTCCGAATACTCTCGGCAAGCTTAGGATACTTCGTCCTTCCAAGCCTGTGGACCCCTGCAGGGTCTATTGTTCGCTGCTACGCAAGCATTACCACGATGCTGCAAAATACGAACAGCTTGTAAGGTTCTGCGACGAAGCAGTGATCGTTGAATCCGCAGACTAAGTCAGCAGTCTGACGTTTTTTAGCAATTACTTCAGCGCTTACAGAAGGCTGCGGCGCATCTCTTCGCCGGTCATCGGAAGAGCGTACGCTGCCGGTATGTCGAAGATAGTGTTGCAGCCCGTCTTTCCTTCTTTTGCAAGGCGTGCGACCGCCCTTGCATAGGCAACTATCACGCTGGACGTAAACTCGGGGTTGGAATCCAGAGTTAGCTTGAATTCTACGACTTCGTCGTTCTCCTGATCCCAGCCGGTCTTGCCGGATCTGATCACGGAACCTCCGTGAGGCAGTCCCTTGTGGTCTCTGTCCAGTTCTTCCTGAGTAATGAAATTAACGGTAGTATCGTAATCGGCAAAGTAGTCCGGCATGTTAACGATAGTCTGACGGATCTTTTCCTTGTCCGCTCCTTCGGCTGCGACCACGTAGCATTCACGCGTATGCTTCTGCCTTGTTGTGAGCTGAGGATTCTTTCCGCTGCGTACGGCTTCTACGGCGCTTTCCACCGGCACGGTATACTGGCGCGCGTCCAGAACGCCTTCGATCTTGCGTATCGCGTTGGAATGGCCTTGGCTTACCCCGCGTCCCCAGAATGTGTAGTTCTCGCCGACGGGCAGGGCAAGGGTAGCTATCGCTCTGTTAAGAGAGAACAGACCCGGATCCCAGCCTATGGAAATGGCAGCGGTATGTCCGGAAGCCTTTGCGGCTGCATCAACGTTATCAAAGTGCTTAGGAATGTCGTGGTGATTGTCGAAGCTGTCGATCACATTGTACATGGCAGCGTACTTGGGCGTCTGGACGGGAAGCTCCGTAGCGCTGCCGCTGCACAGGATAAGAACGTCTATGTCCTGCGGCTGCTCAAGTTCGCTTACATGGCAGACCTTTACGCCTTCGGTAAGGGGCTTTATCGTCTTGGGATCTCTTCTTGTGTATATTCCGGCAAGCTCCATGTCCGGGTTCTGCTTGACCGCGCATTCAACTCCGCGGCCCAGATTTCCGTAACCAAGCACTGCTATCTTTATCTTATCCATTTTTCACCTCCAGAAAACTCTTGGGAATAACGTCGTTCGCTGTCATGTTTTCGTATGTCTGAGGCTTTACAGCCCATTCTGCGATCCCGTTATCTATGAACAGGACGCCGGGTATGGGGTTCCTGTTGTAATTGGACGCCATCGTATATCCGTAAGCTCCCGTGGAGAGCACAGCAAGCGTATCTCCTGTCTTAAGCTCCGGAAGCTCTATGTCCTTTATGATTATATCGCCGGACTCGCAGCATTTTCCGCATATCGTGACTGTCTTGTCCGCCGGCGCGTCTGCTTTGCTGGCGACTATCGCGGTGTATTTTGCTCCGTACAGGGCAGGTCTTATGTTCTCGGTCATGCCGCCGTCCACAGCCGCGTAATTGCGAAGTCCGGGTATGTCCTTGGTAGAGCCGATCTTATACAGAGTTATTCCGGCTTCCGCAACGACGCTTCTGCCGGGTTCTATTACAAGCGCGGGCATCTCAAGTCCGTATTCCATGGCAAACGCTTCTATGGTCTCTCTTACAGGATCCAGGAAGAAGGAGAAGGGCTTTCTTTCTTCGGTGGTGTATGTGACCCCGAAGCCGCCGCCCAGGTTGAGCTCCTTTATCCAGAAACCGTACTCGGTGTAGATCTTTTCTGCAAGCTTTAAGGCTTCGCCGGTGGCTGCTATGTATCCGTCGTTTTCGAACAGCTGGGATCCTATGTGGAAGTGCAGTCCAAGGAATTCCACATATCTGGAATCCAGTGCCGCCTTAACGTAGGGGAGAATGATATCGTCGTCCAGAGGGATCCCGAACTTGGAATCCTTTTTGCCGGTGATTATGTAGTCGTGGGTGTCCGCTTTGACGCCGGGAGTGATCCTGTAAAGGACCTTCATTTTCTTTTCTTTTGCGGCGCAGATCTCTTCCAGCATGGAAAGCTCCTGAAGGCTGTCGATTATTATGCGTCCGATCCCGTATTCCACTGCAAGCTCCAGCTCGCCGCGGCTCTTGTTGTTTCCGTTGAATTCAAGGCGTTCGGCAGGGAAGCCCGCTTTTATCGCCGTATAGAGTTCTCCGCCGGAGACAACGTCCGCGCATAAGCCTTCGTACTGCAGAAGCTTGAACATCGCAGTACAGCAGAACGCCTTGCAGGCATATGCGATGCGGTTCTTGGGATGATCATCCGTGAATGCTTCCTTAAGTTCCTTAATGCGGGACTTTATGACGTTCTGGGAATATACGTATACAGGCGTACCGAATTCAGCAGCCAGCTGCGTAAGATCGCAGCCGTCGTAGAATAGGGTTCCGTTCTTTATTTCCATCAGTTCGGTGTTCATGATCAGTTCCGTTTCCGTGCCGCCGTAAGCACATATCGCTGTTTTTTATGATGAACAATAAAAAATATGCCTGATATTTTATCATCTTCCGACAAAATGCTCAAGCATATTATGATCTGTTAAGCCATCAGCTTATATTCTTTCAGGCAGGGCATAGATTAATAATATAACAGATCGATCTTGACTGTCTCCCCGGCGGGAGTGACGACCTCGTACAAGTATCCGTCGCTCAAGCAGTCTCCGTTGACAGTGTTTAGCGCCTTAAGATAGTATCTGTGAGTATACCCGATGCTGTCCTTCGCTTCGATCGCCAGAGCGTAGTTGTGGACTTCGTTTGAGTTGAACGAGTCTCTGTATGCGTAATCATAAGATCCCATATATGGGTCGGCAGTATTCGTCCAGTAGATCTCAGAAGAAATGTC
>JAFWVZ010000005.1 GCA_017523605.1 Bacillota bacterium
AGCTGTAAGCCAGGGGCCCACGGCGCGTCCGCCGAGCACGAATCCGTCCACGTCCGTGGCGTTCTTGCGGCAGTAGAGACCTATCGCCACCATTACGCCGAAGTAGATTACCAGTAATGCGATCTTCATGTTTACACCTCGTTTGACTGCTGTTCAGCAGGGAGTGCATCCGCGCGGCTGCTTGAAAAATAAATGGTTTTGGGCTTTGTATTCGCACGCTTTATTTAATTGCACTTTGCTGAATTAAAGTTTAATTAAACGGAGTATACCACCGCTGCAATACAAATGCAAGCACTTTTTTCGACTTTTTTACACGGGGTACGAAAATGGCCCTAATATAATAGGAAAAGAATTTCGCGGAGCGTTTTCTGCGCAACAAAAACAGCAACCGTTTTTCGGTTGCTGTTGTTTAAAAGGTCTGCCCTGCAGGCTCGGGGTCATTTCCTTTCGCCGATGGGCACGTACGGGCGCTCATCCATAATGCTCTTGAACGCCGGGCGGATTATCTTCTGCATGTTGGCAAGCTCTTCCATGCGGTGAGCGCTCCAGCCGGCCATGCGTGCGATCGCGAATATAGGTGTAAACATCTCGTCCGGAATGCCCAGCATCCTGTATACGAAGCCGCTTAAGAAGTCCACGTTGGGGCATACGCCCTTGTAGATCCTGCGCTTCTCGCAGATGACTTCCGGCGCTATCCTTTCCACCGCCGCGTAGAGCTCGTACTCCTCGTCGCGGCCTTTTTCTCTGGCAAGGCTCTCTACGAAGGACTCGAACACCTTGGTCCTGGGGTCGGACAGCGAGTATACCGCATGGCCCATTCCGTAGATAAGGCCTTCCTTGTCAAAAGCGTCCTTGTTCAGGATGCGGCGCAGGTACGCGGCTATCTCCTCGTCGTCGTGGATGTCGCGGACGTGCTTGCGAATGTCGTCCATCATCTTAACGGCCTTAAGATTTGCGCCGCCGTGCTTGGGGCCCTTGAGCGATGCCAGCGCCGCAGCTATGGTGGAGTATGTGTCGGAGCCCGTGGATGTTACTACGTGAGTGGTGAACGTAGAGTTATTTCCTCCGCCGTGCTCCATGTGCAGCACCATCGCCAGATCCAGCACCCTGGCTTCCAGTTCCGTAAACTGCTTGTCCGGACGGAGCATCATAAGAAGGTTCTCCGACCACGACAGGTCCTTGTCCGGACGGTGGATTATAAGGCTGCCGCCCTTAATGTAGTGGTTGTAGGCCTGGTAGGCGTACACGGCCAGCATGGGCATGGTGGCTATAAGCATCAGCGACTGGCGCAGAACGTTCTCCATGGAGGTGTCCAGGGAGCTCTTGTCGTAGGACGCAAGAGTAAGGACGCTCCTGATTATGGAGTTCATTACGTCGTTGCTGGGGGCTTTCATTATTACGTCGCGCGTAAAGTTGCGGGGAAGCGTGCGCGCAGCGGCCAGGACCTTGGAGAATTCGGTAAGCTCCTTTTTAGTGGGAAGCTCGCCGAACAGCAGAAGGTAGGCGCATTCCTCGGACAGACGATGCTTTTTAAGGCTCTCGCCGGCCACCAGGTCCGACAGGGCGTAGCCGCGGTAGAGCAGTATGCCTTCCGCAGGGACTTCCTCGCCGTTTACGATCTGTTTACCGTAGATGGTGGAGACGTTGGTGATGCCCGCCATTACGCCTTTGCCGCGTTCGTCGCGAAGGCCGCGGTACACGTTGTACTTTCTGTATAGTTCATCCGGGATCCTGCGTTCGCAGAGCGGATATTTGGTTGCTGCGTAAGAGCCTAAGCTTATGGTTGCCATTGATAGGTTCCTTTCCGATGCTGCGCCTTGGCGCGGCTGCCGTGTGTGGGCCGTGCGGTTCGTATTTCAATGCAACAAACCGCGCGATGATTTTTATTATATTAACACAAAAAATACTGCTTGGAAACAGTAGTTTTATACAAAATTATAAACTAAATGCATAAACCTTGAAATTTCAACGGTTTTGGAATCTGTTATAAATTTTAGATGCTCCGAAAAGCACAAAAAACATCATTTTTCGGGCCGAAAATGCGCTTCAAAAAACCTTCATTCCGCCAAAAGCAACAAAAAACCGCCCTTTCAGGGCGATGAATATGTTCAGAAGACATAAAATGCGTGTTTTCGTGTGGAGCTTAGTTCTTTGGCTTCGGTATCATCAGGGATATGGAGTAGCTGCTGTCATTCTGCTCTATGTTCATAACGCCGTTGTAGCGCTCTACTACTGATCTAACGCTTCTCAGTCCGAATCCGTGCATTGCCTTATCCGCTTTGCTGGTGGCCGGCAGCCCGTCAAGCAGATGCGACTTGCGCACGCTGGAATTTTCTACTTCTATGTTCACATAGTTTGCAGCCGGGCCGCCGCTCAGTTTAATGTAGCGCTGCGACCCTTCCGGGAGCGCGTCGCAAGCCTCCACCGCATTGTCCAGAATGTTACCCATAATAACGCACAGATCGAAGTTGTCTATGAACGAGCCTTCCGTAAAGTCCAGATCGCATTCCACATCTATTCCGCGCTCTTTTGCAGGCGAAAGCTTTTGCCTAAGCAGTCCGTTCAGAAGCTGGCTTCCCGTTTCAAAGCCGTCCACGGGGTTTTTCGCGGCGTTTCTGAAGTTTTCCAGGTATTCCATTGCCTTGTCCGTTTCGCCGTGTTCCAGAAGAAGCTGAAGGCTTATGGCATGGTTCTTAAGGTCGTGGCGTAGTGTCCTTACTGCGTCCTCGGACATCTGCCTGTCCTGTATGCTCTGCATAAGAGCTTTGGTGGTGTTATTCTGTATCTGAAGCGATGCCCGCTCAACGTCGCGGCGTCTGGAGTACTCGAATATTACAAGAGCAAGAAGCATGGCCACATGCAGCAGAATGAAGTACACGGTAAAATGCGGCGAACCTTCCGAGAAAGACTGCCTCATCCTGGCGCCGGTGTCTTTTGTGTATACGGACAGCGCGCACATGCCGGCAGCGAATATGATGTGGGACAGCTGAGCTCCCGCTATTCCTTCGAACGGCAGCAGCCTGGAGAGTATGCCGAAATAAACAAAACGTATCGCCAGATTAATGATGGAAAGCACGATCTGGCTTACTAGTCTGGAACCTATTATGCTTGTCCGCCCGGAGAAGAAATCATAGAACAGGGGGCCGAAGAATACGTTCTGAAGCATCGTATATACCCCGGTCCAGAATACCGCGGCATAGACGGCAGGCCTTGCAGGAACACCTTCTGCGGCAAAGATCCATATGAAATAGATAACTGCTCTAAGGCATATTCTGATGGCTGCGTTTGGAATAGTGATGAATGAATCGTTAAGATAAAGCACCACTAGCAGAACGGACAGAATGGGCTTAAGCCACTTGTTCTGCCGCTGAGGCGTGTAGGCGCTCCTCTTAAAGAAGAGCCATATGAACAGCAGGTCCGCTATGTAACTGGATATCCAGATGAAGTTAGTCATCAGCGTTTTACTTTTATATATTTAGCGTAAGCTGAAAGGAATTCCTTTACTCTGTGTTTGCTTATAGGGACCACGCAGCCGCCGGCAAGAGTAATGTCAGGAGGCGCTATGTTCTCTACGTGTTTCATGTTTATAAGGTAGCTTCTGTGACAGCGGAAGAACCCTTTGCCGTTCAGCTGCTCCTCGACTGCGGCCAGCTGTATTAAAGAAACGACCTTGTTTCCGTTCTTAAGCGTAAACGAGGTCTCTCTGCGGAATACTTCTGCGTAAAGAATGTCGTTTATCTTTAGGATCTTTGTTCCGGAAGAGGTCTCTACCGGCAGAACGGCAGGAGCAGACGCCGACATCTTTGCGCTGCATTCGGTCAGCGCAGCGCTCAGCTCTTCGTATACCAGCGGTTTTGTAAGAAAGGCAAAAGCGTGCACTTTATAGCCTTCCAAAGCGTAGTTTTCCATGCTGGTTATGAAGATGAACTCACCGGAAAAGCCTTCGTCGCGCAGCGCCTTGGCGCAGTCCATTCCGGTCATGCCGCCCATGGAGATATCCAGAAGCACAAGATCCGTGCTCCTGTCCATGCTTTTAAGCAAGCTTTCCGCAGAGGAAAAATAAAATATCTCCGGCTTTCTGCCTGACTCTGTCTGCCAGCGGTCTAGATAAGAGGATATCTGGCGGAGCATTATCTTTTCATCGTCGCATACTGCAAGACGTCTGAGCATGGTCGGTACCCCATTAACAACCGGCTTTTGATGCCGGACAGTGCAGGTTTTTTTACATTTGTATTATATCATAACTGCCCATCCGCGTCTTACCTGCATCGTCCGTTCGTGACGGGTTTTTACCCACTCATGCAGCCGGTCTTCCCAGTGGTGGCGCACGGAAAGCCATCGGAAGCGCAACTGTAGACACGCTTTTTCCATTCTGATAGTGTTGTGCCGTAATCGTAATCATCCCGTTGTTTTAAAGGAGATAGAAATGAGCAACGCAGCATCCGCGGAGAAAGACCGTCAGATGGACCAGAGGCTCCACGACGAATTCTTTTCCGAAGAGGGCAAGGCAAAGAGAAAGAAGAACATACACAGATTCTTCTGGATCGCACTTGCGTTAGTTATCGTTCTTGCATTCGTTAACTGGGGCGTCGTTACGGGCTTCGGCAACGTAAAGATCACCAGGACCACCATAACAGGACCGGACGGTGTGCCTCTGAGCGCACTGGTGTACATTCCGTCTAACGCTACGGACGAGACCCCGGCGCCGGCCATCATGTGCACACACGGCAACGCCGGTAACGCCAGAAACCACGAGTCCTGGGCAGTAGAATTCGCAAGACGCGGATTCGTAGTAATGTCCATAGACCAGTACGGCGCCGGAGATTCCGGACAGTATCTGGACAGCTGGGCTCTTAACGAGGCTGCAATGGTCTACGTAGCAGACGCGTATTACAACGTTCTTGCTTCCATGAGAAATGTAGACGCAAGCAAGATCATCCCGGCCGGCCACTCCATGGGTTGCTGCACCGCTAAGGCAATGGCAGTAAAGCACAATACTCTCGGCGTCATAAACGCTTCCGGCATGGGCATGAGCTTCTACGGCAAGGAACTTTCCGAAGCCTGGAGCAAGTACACCGGCAACGTTCTTACAACTAACGGAGACGTTGAATCTCCCGCGGAGAAGTTCATAGCGGATACCATGAAGGCCGCTCCTGCGCTCGAGGGCAGAGCAGGCTATTCCGGCGGAGACATAGAGCTGGACAAGCTCTACGGTTCCTTCGAGAGCGGCAATGCGTTCTACGCTACCAGAGACTATCAGCGCATCCACGAGGCGGCCTTCGTTAACCAGGGCGCTATCGAAAAGCTGATCTGGTTCGCGCAGGAGACCGTAGGTCAGGCTAACGTTCCCAACTACATAGAAGCTTCCAACCAGATATGGATGTACAAGGACTACGTAGGACTTGCCGGCATACTCTGCTTCGGCGCTCTTATCTGTGCCATTGCTCTGATGCTGATCGAAGGTGTTCCGGCATTCAGCTCCGTTAAGCAGCCGCTCCCCAGAAATCTGGGCCTCCGCGGCAAGGGCTTCGCAATAAGCGCGATCTGCGGAATAATCTTCCCCTGGATAGTGCTTAAGACAGGAACCTTCGGCATACTTACTCCCAAGAACAAGAACGCCATACGTGCAGGCTTCAACCTGACCTATGCAAACGTTGCGTTCTTTACGATCATCGGACTGTCCGTACTGGGCGTGCTGACATTCATACTCTTCTGCTGCATAGACGGCAAGAAGCATAAGATGACTGCAAGCGACCTTGGAATGACCGCCTACGGCGAAAAGAAGGTAACATTCAGCTACATCTGGAAGACCATACTTGTTGCTACCGCTACGCTGGCGATATCGTTCGGTCTGATCCTGCTGCAGGAGACCATCACCGGTACGGACTTCTACGCATGGTTCTTCGGATTCAAGAGCATTCCGCTCTTTAAGATCCCGTACTTCCTGCCTTACATCTGCATATGGGTACCGTGCTTCGTGCTCTCCAACCTGGGCAACAACATAGAGCGCAGGCTCCCGACTACCGGTGTGGAATGGAAGGACACCCTCAGGGCTATCGTTATAAACGTCATTCTGGCAGAGTTTACTCTGGTGCTGATCATAGCGCTCAAGTGGCACTTCCAGTCTGTGGGTTCCGCGGCAGACACTTCGTTCCTTCTGAACTTCAATGCCGACACCCAGAGACTCTGGGGAATGCCGGCAGGTATGGCAGTAGGAGTAGGCGGCTCCACATACCTGTTCAGAAAGACCGGAAACCTGTGGCTTTCCGCCATCCTGATGGGTACTGTTGCATGCCTTACCTGCGTGCTCTTCGGCCAGCTGAGAGTCTGATAGTCAGAAATTAACTTCAACATTCCTTTATGCAAAATGCAATAAGACTGCGCAACTGATTTCCGGTTGCGCAGCCTTTCTTTATGTAAGGCTTGAAAAAAACACAGTTTTACATATAATATAAGAAAAAACCTCTGGCAGCCCCGGGCTTTGGAGCAGCATGCAGATCGTTCGGACCCGGGCGGAGGCATCGTATAGTTTGGCTTAAAGGCCATCCGATCAGAAACAGACAGGTAACGCCATGAACAACGTATACGGAAAACACGTGCTGGTAACGGGAGCTTCCCGCGGCATAGGCGAAGCAGTGGCCAAGGCTTTCGCGGCCGAGGGCTGCAACGTAGTGGCTGTGTCCAGAAACTGCGAGGAAAAGACCGAGCAGGTCCCCGGAGGCGGCAGCATAACATACAAACGCATGAATGTCTCGGACGAGGCGTCCGTAGCGGCTGTAGTGGACTCCATGGAGCGCGTGGACATTGCTTTTCTTGCTGCAGGCATGGGAATAGCCGGAGCGGCGGAAGAGATGCCTCTGGACCTTATCCGCGCCCAGATGGAGACAAACTACTTCGGAACGCTTACCGTAGGCAGCAAGGTCCTCCCCAGGATGAGGGAACAGGGCAAGGGACTGTTCATCGTGGTCGGATCCATAGCCGGCAAGGTGCCCATTCCAATGCAGGGCCACTATTCCTCCAGCAAGTACGCTCTGGAGGCTTACGTGGAGACCGTATCCATGGAAATGAGGCCGTTCGGCGTGCGTGCCGTAATTGTTGAGCCCGGCGACACCAAGACCGGATTCACCGCGGCCAGGAAGACCTATACAAAAGAAGGATCGCCGTACTACAAGGCGGTCGTGGACAGCGTGGAGCGCATGGCCAAGGACGAACAGGGCGGCAAGAGCCCGGATACCGTGGCCGCCGTCGCGCTTAAGCTGGCCGGCAAGACCAACCCACCGCCGCGCGTAGCCATAGGCTTCGAATACAAGGCGCTGATGTTCATCCTCCGCTTCCTGCCCGACAGGCTCAAGCGCTGGATACTTGCGAAGATGTACCTGCCGGTACAGCCCGGACAGTAAGGGGATACGTTCCGGCCCGAGTATCAAAGAACCCGGTACAGCCCGGACAGTAAGGGGGCCAGGGTTCCTTTAAACAAGGGATCAGAGATAAGACATTTAGGATCACACATGAAATCTAAAAGCGTATTACGGGCTGTTGCCGCCATGCTTTTGGCGGTGCTTCTGCTTGCGGCGCTTGCTGCGTGCGGGGAGAACAACGACACGGCCCACAAACACAATTACATAGAAAAGGTCACCAAGCCGGCCACCTGCGTGGAGGAAGGCGTGGCTACCTATACATGCTACGGATGCGGAGATACCTACACCAAGCCGATCCCTGTGTCCGACATGCACAAGTACAAGAAGACCGTCATAAAAGAAGCCACCTGCGCTGAAGACGGCGAAGCATCGCTGCTATGCGAGCTTTGCGGAGCCACCAAGACAGAGATCATTCCGGCCACCGGCAACCACATGTACGTGCTTAAGGAGATTCAGCCCGCCACTTGCGTGCAGGAAGGCAAGGAGATCTACCAGTGTCAGAACTGCGACAGCACCTTCGAGGACGCCGTACCGCCCACAGGCAAGCATACCTACGAGTCCTCGGTCACCAAAACACCCACCTGTGCGACGCCCGGGACCACTCTGTTTAAGTGCACCGTATGTGGAGACACTTATACGGAAGATATCCCGATAGACCCGAACAAGCACGAATACAGCAAGGAAGAGATCCTTAAGCAGGCCAACTGTACAGATGCAGGGCAGAAAAAGCTGACCTGCATCTATTGCGGAGACTTTATAGTCGAGACGCTTCCGCCTATAGGCCACTCGTTTACGAAATGGACGGTATACAGACCGGCGACGACAGAAGCGCCCGGTGAGGAGCGCTGCTACTGCGATCACGACTGCGGTATGTACGAGAGCCGCGAGATCCCGCAGCTTCCGCCGGAGGAAGGACCCGAGGACCCCGTTGAGCCGCCGGACGGAGGAAACGGCGGGGGAACCGGAACCGGCAGCATAGGAACGGTGGGCGCGTGGAACCTTCTTAAGCTGACCGGCGGACAGTCCGCTGCGCTGCTTAGATTCGCAAGACAAAGCGCAAGACAGTAACATAAGAAAAATTACAAAAAGGCCCTGCAACTCAATTTAAGTTGCAGGGCCTTTGTTTCTCTAAACCGTTGAAATTACTGCGTTCTTCAGTTTGCTGCACGCCGGTAATTACAGTTCAGTCCGTAATTACAGATCTGCGCAAAACTCTGTCCATGCACCGCGCAGACCCTTTTACAGCGCTGCCGTAAAAGCAGCAAACACGGGTCGTTTAAAGCTCCGCGAAGCGCTTCTTTCCGGCGTTCATCAGCCAGGCGTTGATGCCAAGCGAAGCCACCAGGAACACGGCTATGAGTATGCGCATGTAGGTCTCCGGCGCCATGGTCTTTCTGAGCACGAATATGTAGAGCGCCGCGATCGCAAGGAGCAGCACCCAGCTTCCGAACAGCGCAAGTACGACCGCCGCGCCCTGCTTTACCGCCATCGTCTCGTTGGTCCAGTTAAGGTTGGGGAAGCGCAGGCCGAGCATCAGCCCCAGGTTCGCGCAGAAATAGGTAAACAGTATCACCAGCACCGCGCAGTACACTATGCCCATGATGTCCAGTTTAAACACCCACGCCGAAGCCGCAAGGAATATCAGGCAAGGCACCAGCGTAAGAATAAGATGCAGGTTGCGCTTGGCTCCGAAGATCTGCATGGTATCCACCGGCAGGGACTTACTCAGCCAAAGCGTCTTGGCATCCAGCGCAATGCCGGGTGCGGAAATGTCGTTGGTCGCGGAGAAGAAGCACAGCACGGCCCCTACCAGAAGCGTAACATAGCTTTGGATCGGGAACTTTCCCAGCACACTGCCGAGCTGCTGCTTAAGCATCTCCAGGAACATAAGGATGTCCGCGCGCTTTATTATCATGGCAACGGCCGCTACTACTATGAACAGCGTTCCCATGCTGCTGTTTAGCATGTAAGCGGGGCTTCCGAGATAGTGCTTGAATTCCTTCCTGAGCAGCGCTCTGGGCACGCTCTGGACTTCGGCTTTCTTTTCCTTATATTCTACGCTCCTTACCTTTTCCGTGCGGGTGGCGATCTTAAAGAATGTGCGCGACAGAACGAAGCAGACTACTGCGAACAGCGCCACGCAGATGACCGCGAAGATCAGGAACGACACCACGTCGCCTGCGCAGCCTACGCCCATCTTGTAGAACGGATAGATGTAGGCGCTTATGCTGCCTTCGATAACATCTATGTTGGCCAGCATGTTGGTGAGTATGGTGTTTACCCGGAAGTAGAACAGATAATAGGCTCCCAGAAGCACCAGCGTGGCTATGACCGTAAGAGCGTTCTTCTTGGGGAAGAGTCCAACTATCAGAGCCACCAGCCAGCCCAGTATGCAGGCCAGCGCCGTGCCCATCAGCGCGATGAAGAATATGGACAGTATGCCGAATACCGACGTTGCCGCAGGCACAGGGTATCCGCTGGTCCAAAGGATTATCATGGCCGGTATTATGGCAAGCGCCGTGAACAGCACCGACATTATGTATAAGGAAGATATCTTGCTAATCAGCAAGGTCCCCGGACGTATGGGCAGCGCCAGAAGCAGTTCGTTGTCCTTGGCCTTATAAAGCATGCTGTAAGTCATGAATACGCTGCCGAGTATGCTTATGGCAAGAGCCATAAGACCGACCATGGACATGTAGAGCCACAGCCTGTCCGGCAGGATCACAGAGAACGCGGTGGAAAAGCCCAGGAACGCGGTGCCCAGGGAAATGTAGCAAAAGGCGAACAGTATGGCTAAGCCTATTATGCCGCCCTTGGAGCGCCTGGTGCCTTTTCTGCGGTCTGTGGTGATGCCTGCGGTAAGCGCCATGAACTCCTTCTTAAGAAGCGCTTTAAGCATTGTCTGCCTCCTCCGCAAGCTCCAGGAAGACTTCTTCCAGGGATTCGTCGCCCTTAACTTCGTCCATTGTGCCGGACTTTATAAGCTTTCCGCCCTTTATGATGGCCACTTTGTCGCAGAGCTTTTCCGCGACTTCCAGAACGTGAGTGGAGAAGAATATGGCTCCGCCGTTGTCGCAGATCTTTCTCATTATCTGCTTAAGGTTATGGCTGGCCACTGGGTCCAATCCAACGAACGGTTCGTCCATTAAAATGAGCTTCGGGTCGTGGATCAGAGCGGAAATTACGGCCAGCTTCTGCTTCATTCCGTGGGAATAGCTGCTTATGGGGTTGGCCAGGTTCCTTTCCAGGTCGAAGAGCTGCGAATACTCGCGTATACGCTCCGCTCTGGCGTCCGCGCTTACACCGAATATGTCCGCGATGAAGTTGAGGTACTGGATGCCTGTCATGAACTCGTACAGATCCGGGTTGTCCGGTATGTACGCGGTGACCTTCTTGCACGCCATCGGCTCCCTTGTAACGGAGTGGCCGTCTATGGTTATCTCGCCTTCGTCGAAGTTCATTATTCCGGATACTGCTTTAAGGGTGGTGGTCTTGCCGGCACCGTTGTGGCCTATGAATCCGTAGATCTCGCCCGGCTGGATGTGGAGGCACAGGTCGTCCACGGCTTTTGTGTCTCCGTACTTCTTGGTAAAATGTTCGATCTTAAGCATGTTTATCTCCTTATAAACTTTAAGGATGTTCTTTCGGTATATTATAGACCTCCGGAACGATACTTCAAGTGTTTATTCTAGCTTATCTATATGACAGCGCGGTGACAGAAGATTAAGGGGCAGTCTCTGTGCCGCAGTCTTGGCAAATAGCGAAGCGGGCCCTTACGGGTCCGCTTTTAAAGTCCTGTATTAAGGTCTAATACCTTCTTTTGCTCCTTTTTTCCCTGATGCCTACTATTATTGCGCCTAAAGCGATGAGCGTCATGAAGGTGTAGATCTCCTTGCGGCGCTCGGTCTCCGGGTCGGTCTGCCCGCCGTCCTCCGAGTTACTGTTTTCGCTGCCATCCATCGTTGCGCTCTGACCGGTGCAGTCCGGTGCTCCGGTGGGGGCATCCGCTCCTATGGTGGTGATGGATTCTGTCGCTGTATCGCCGTCGCCGCTCTTCGCAAGGTAAGTGCCGCTGCTCTTTGCGAAAGTAACAACGCTGTCGCCGCTCTTTGCGAAAGCGGTGGCCGCGCAGGCAAATATAAGAAGCACGGCAAGCACCAGCGCCAGAACCTTAGGCACCAGCGCTTTCTGAGCAAATCTTCCGGGCTTTCCGGCAGCTTTTCCTGCGAGCTTTGCAGTGTTTGTATTATTGCTGCGGCGCATTACAGTCTGCCTCCGATAAGCATGAACAGATATACGCCCATGCCGAGCACCATTATGGCTGCAAGCACTATGCAGAATATTCTTACGGCCAGAGTGCGGCTGCTGGTCTTCTTAACGGGTGCGTACGTATATTTTTTTACTGTCTTTTTATTGGGCATGTATGCATTCCTCCTCCGGAAGGGCGTTTTCAGCCATGGGCATTATGCCTGCGTCCGCTTCTGGGATCAGCGTTTCCGGCTCGGGAGCAAGAACGTCCGCCCCAGTCTGCAGGATCTCTATGTCCAGCTGCTTGTCCGCGTCGAACAATCCCTTAAAGCTGATCGAATAATCTATGGAAAGGCTCCCCGAGGTCTGGGCAAAGCCGCCCAGGCCGGAGATCTTGTTGGTAAGTATCTCCACGCCGAAATTGCCGTACGGTGTTGCGTACAGCCCGTGCAGCCTGCGTCCCTTCTTGAAGATGAGCTCCGTGGGGGATTCCATGCTGCTTCCGGTCCTCTTTACCCTTACACGCTTGGGCGTGATGGTAAGGCTGGTGGAACAGCCCTCGAAGCCGGACATTACAGTTTCGTCGTACTGGATAAGCGTGGTGCTGCCTTTGGTGTAAAGGCGCCCCTCCGTTACGAGCTCCAGGCCGTCGTCACTTTTTATTTTCAGCATTATATCTTTCATAGCCGAATTCGATTATCTTCTCAACTATCTGAGTGTATGTGAGCCCGGTAGCCATGAACAGCATCGGGAACATGCTTATTTTAGTAAACCCGGGTATTGCGTTTATCTCGTTAAGGTAAATTTCCTGTGAATCTTTGTCCACAAGGAAGTCCACGCGCGAGAATCCGCTGCAGCAGCATGCCAGATACGCTTTTATGGCCTCCGCGCGGATCTCGTCCGCAAGCTGAGGGCTTATTTCTGCCGGCACCACGGTGCGGCTGGTGCTGCTGTGATACTTGGCGTCGTAGTCGTAAAACTCTGCTTCCGTTATTATCTCGCCCACGGCTCCTGCTACAGGCTCCAGATTGCCCATTACGGCGGTCTCCAGCTCTCTGGCGTTTATGCCCTGCTCCACCACTATGCGGGTGTCGTAGACGGCCGCGATGTTGAGGGCCTTTATAAGGTTAGCCGGGTCGTTTACCTTGGTTATTCCTACGGAAGAGCCCATGTTTGCGGGTTTTACGAACAGCGGGTACTTAAGCGTTTCGTTTATCTCCGCTACCTTTGCCGCGCCTATCTCCGTGGAGTTGAGCGCAACGTAGGGGACCTGCTTTATGCCTGCGGACTTGAAAACGTCCTTTGCGGCTATCTTGTCCATTGTAAGCGCGCATCCAAGAACGCCGCTTGCTGCGTAGGGGATGTCCAGAAGTTCCAGAACGCCCTGCACCGTTCCGTCCTCGCCGTTGGGACCGTGAAGCACCGGGAATACGAAATCGCAGATGTCCTTAAGCCCCTTGCCGCCGGTGCCGAGTATCGTAAGAGCGAAGTGCTCCGGGTCCTCGGCAAGCTCTGCCTTGGCGATCTTTTCCCAGGCGCCGGACTCTATGTTGTCCACCGGGCCTTCGTAGAGCAGCCACTCGCCGGCTTTAGTTATGCCGATGGTGATTATGTCGTATTTTTCCTTGTCCACCGCTCTTATTACAGAAGTAGCGGAAATGCAGCTGATCTCGTGTTCTCCGGACTTTCCTCCGAACAGGACAGCCAGTCTTGTTTTAGCCATAGTTCACCTCCGTGGCGTTTTAGTATTCTTTATTATATCACATAATATGGCGGCGCGGTAGCGTGCAGACGCTTTCTGCCTGTCAGCGCAGCATTGTGCGGTACGCGCCGTCTTCTGATATGGTAAAGTATGTGGGTCCTGCGCCGCTAAGCGTTGCAATTTCAGGGACAGCGCGGATGCAACCTGAATTCGGTTGCTGCACTGCCGGGTCTTTTTTGCCGTACTTTTTTATCAGTCTTTCGGCAGGAGCCTGCAGGTGATTGCCCATGAAGCGGCGTTTATCATCTATGGAAGACGCGTTCAGGAAGTTTTCTATGCTGAAGCGCTTTTCGCAGTCCGCCTCTTTAAGCTCCGCGTAGACCGCGCGGGTCTTGTTGGGTATGGCAACATCGGAAAAGTACAGATCCACCGCAAAGTCCGCCGGCCGCACGAATTCCAGTTCCGTGCCCCTTCCTCTTGCGATAGCTGCCGGATGGCCCAGCTGGCTTGCAATGCAGAACGGAACGTCAGATCCCAGCTTAGCGCCCAGAGGCAGCAGTATCTTAAGCAATTCTTCCGGGTCTTTTTCCTGCATCCAGAGCTTTCCGAGCGCGGTCATAACGGCTGCCGCGTCCGCGGAGCCTCCGGCAAGACCGGCAGCGGCGGGGATGTGCTTTTCTATGGAGATCTTAACGCCCTTTACTCCTGCGGCAAGCTCGGTCCCGTTCTCGTCCAGCGCCTCGGTTATAAGATCCGGACGGAACTGCTCCGCCATAAGAAGCGCCGCTTTGTATGCAAGGTCGGCCTGGCCGTACTCGAAGTCCTGCGGACCAAGGAGAGCGTCCGCAACTTTAACAGTAACGATGTCGCACAGGTCTATCGCCTGCATAAGCATCTCAACTTCGTGATAGCCGTCCGGCCTCTTGCCTAAAACGTTCAGTATAAGGTTTATCTTTGCGTAAGCTTTCTGTTCCATACATTCATTATACCACATTTGCATGCGCTCCTGCAGTCCGCTGCGCCGCATTGCAGCAAATGTACAGTCCTTTACACCGGGACCTTTACAGCCGTAAGATCGTCTGCCCGGGCGCAAAGCCTTTAAAGCCGCAAAAGTGGACAATTGCCGCCCGATGTGGTATCATCATCCTCCGGACCATAAACAAGTCCGTTCAGGCAGAAAACATTCGAGTTATACATATACAGGAGGTAATCATGAAATACACATCCGCAGAAGCCGGCAAGCTTGTAAAGAAGCTGGAAGACCGCATCAGACGCGCGGAGCTTGCGGAAAGCAAGAGCGCAACGTTCAACGCAGCGTCGGGCGAGGACGTAGAGTCCCTCAGGCCCAGGTACAGCTTTAAGGACAGCCAGGCAAAGATAGAAGAGCTGCAGGCTCAGGTCCGCAAGGTAAAGCACGCCATCAACTCCTTTAACATAAGCCACACCCTGCCGGGGTTCAAGGGCGTTACCGTAGACCAGGCGCTGGTGCTTATACCGCAGCTTCGCGGCAGGCTCTCCGTCCTGGGAGAGATGGTCGCCCGCCTCCCCAAGGAAAGGGTGGATTCCGCTTTCAGAAACACCAACATAATCGACTACGTAATAACCAACTACGATGCTGCCGAGGTGGAAAAGAAGTACAACGAGCTGGAGGAACAGCTCTCCGCTCTGCAGCTGGCGCTGGATACCCTCAACAACACGGAGACCATGGACATAGACGTGGTCCTGGACTAGCGCATCCTTACAACTGAATAGTCCGCGGCCCCGCCCAAAGGGGCCGCTCTCCGGGCGCACCGCATCCCTTAAACAGGCCGATCGTAATTGTTTAATGTAAAAAGTTATTTGTTATTCAAGGCTTTTATTGTTTATCGGTAAATGTTCAATGTTGAAAAACTGATCATGAAACTACGCGGGGCGCCGAAAACTTTTGCTGCGGAAGTACGGTTACAAGCAGCCGGGAGGCAGGGGATCACATCCTCTGCCTCCTTGTTTATTTAAGCATTTACAGTGTTTTTCTGCTATAATGATAATGGGTCTTGGGGCGGCTTTTCGGCCTGCCTTTGCAGACCCGAAATTCAGAACGAATACCGTAAGGAGGACATAAAATGAAAGAGATCACAATTACAGCCTCTAATTTCGAGAGTGAAGTCCTGCACTCGGACAAGCCGGTGCTCGTGGACTTCTGGGCCGCTTGGTGCGGACCGTGCAGGATGCTGGCTCCCGCCGTTGCAAAGCTTGCGGAAGAGCATCCGGAAATAAAGGTAGGCAAGGTAAACGTAGACGAAGAAGCAGAACTGTCGGCGGCTTTCGGGATCGTAAGCATCCCCACGCTCATACTCTTCGATAAGGGTCAGCCCGTAAGACACACCATGGGCGCCCAGCCCTACGAAATGCTCGAGGATTTCATAAATAACAGATAAAGGAGACATCATGCACATCAACGACGAGACCGGTCACGGTCATGAACACGAACACCTGCACGAGGACGGAACGGTGCACATCCACAGCCACGCTGCGGAGCCGGAAGGCGAGCACGTCCACGAGCTCACACACGATGCGGAGCACTGCGGCGAGACCACACATACCCACGAGCACGAGCATCTTCACACTCACGAGCACGTACACCCGGACGGAACGGTGCACACCCACAGCCATGTTCACGAGCACTCCCATGCGCATCACCACGACGGCGAGGGCCACACCCACACTCACGCAGACGGGACTACCCATACTCACAGCCACGCGGCTGCTCCCGCAGACATGACGCAGCTTAAGGCTGTGCTTAAGTACATGGTGGAGCACAACGAGCACCACGCGGAGGAACTGGCGGATCTTCTGGGCGCTCTTCCGGCGGAGCCTGCAGCTAAGCTCAGGAAGGCCATAGGCTCGTTCGAGGCGGCCAACGTGGAGCTTAAGATGGTCCTGGACAGCCTGGAGTAGCAGTCCGTAACGGAAAACCAATTGCCGGGATGTTCGGGCTGACGCATACCGTACGCTCCCGGAAAACGATCAATGCAGAAAACTTACGATCCGGAAAAAACAATAAGAGATAAGGAACTTGCAAGGCAGATAGCGGATAAGGCAGCCGCTTTGGGCGGCAGGGTCTATTACGTGGGCGGTCTTGTGCGTGACAGCATCCTGTACGGCCAGGACGCGGGCGGCGACGTGGACATAGAAGTTCACGGCGTAGAGCCGCAGGTGCTATGGAACATACTTACGGAAGTCGGCACACCGCTGCAGTACGGCAGCAGCTTCGGGATCTACGGGATCTCCGGCAGCGACATAGACATAGCCATTCCCCGCAAAGAGCACGCAACGGGCCGCGGCCACAGGGATTTCGAGATATTCGTGGATCCGTACATAGGCCCCGATAACGCCGCAAGACGCAGGGACTTTACTGTTAATGCGCTTATGCAGGACGTGCTTACCGGCGAGATCCTGGACCCGTACGGCGGGCTTAAGGACATTAAGGCCCGTGTTTTGCGCTGCGTGGATCCGGAAAGCTTTGTGGAAGACCCCTTAAGAGTCCTTAGGTGCGCGCGTTTTGCGGCGGCTTTGGATTTTGTGGTGGATCCGGATACCGTTAAGCTCTGCGCGTCGATGGATATTAGGCCTCTTACCAGAGAAAGAGTGGAAGGCGAGCTTAAGAAGGTGCTTACAGGCACGGAAAAGCCAAGCGTGTTCTTCCGCGTGCTGCGGCAGATGGATCAGCTGGAGCCTTGGTTCCCGGAGGTAAAGCAGCTTATAGGCCTGGAGCAGGACCCCGTGTATCATCCGGAGGGTGACGTGTGGACGCACACGATGGAGGTGCTGGACCGCGCGGCGGCGCTCAGGGACAAGGCTGAGCAGCCCTACGCGTTCATGATGCTGGCGCTTACGCACGACTTCGGCAAGATCGTAAGCACGGAGTTCGTAAACGGCCGCATACACGCCTACGGCCACGAGACGGCCGGCCTTCCCATAATAGAAGGTTTCCTGAGGCGCTTTACGGAGGAGACCGCGGTCATAAACTACGTGCTTAATATGGCGGAGCTCCACATGAAGCCCAACATGATGGCTTTCAGCAAGTCTGCCGTTAAGACCACGAACAAACTGTTCGACTCCGCGGCGTCCGCGCAGGACCTTATACTTATGGCCAGGGCAGACCATCCGGTGCAGTCCGGGGATACGCCGTTTACCGGCGACGAGGACTTCCTTACCGGGCGGCTGAGGGTATATCAGGAGACCATGGCAAAGCCCTATGTAATGGGCAGGGATCTTATAGAGGCAGGCCTTAAGCCCGGCGAGAATTTCGGCGAGCTTCTGGAATACGCTCACAAGCTCCGGCTTGCCGGAATAGATAAGGAAACAGCGCTTAAACAGGTGCTGGCGATGGCGCGAAAACAGCAGTAGCTCAATTGCTGCAGGCACAGGCATATCGCAGCGATTTATTACTGCAGAGGATCGGTAATGGCTGTCCAGCATAGCCTGTAAAGCCTTAAAAATCAAGCGCTCCCGGGTTTTCGGGAGCGCTTTTGTAATGTTGTTTGGAATGCTGCAACTACAATTTAGTTACAGTTCGTTTGGGTCGAACTTTTCGAATATGTTGATGTATCCCAGCCTTTCGGCCTCTTTAAAGTCCTCGGGTGTGCGTATGGTCCAGGCTACGCCCTGGATACCCTTGCGCACGGCCTTTTTGAACGCCGGGTTGTCGTGGTACTGGAAGTTGTACGCCACGAAGTCCGGTCTGGACAGGAAGTCCATCTTTAGATTTGTAAGCAGCCAGCGCGTGTTCTTTGGCGACGTGCCGGGATCTTTCACGAAATCCGACGACAGCTGTCCGCGGACGATGTCCGGGCGAAGCTTCCTTACGGCTTTTATTGCCCTGGGGTCGAAGCTCTCTATGCAGAACAGCCCTTTGTAGCTGTCCAGACGCTCGCAGACGGCCTTTGCAAGCTCCTCGTAGTTGCCGCCGACCACCTTAAGCTCTATTATCAGCGGAAAACCGCTGTCCTCGAAAAGCGTCAGCACCTCGTTGAAGAGGGGCACCTTCTCGTCTGTGCCTTCCAGGCGCAGCTCGCGGACTTCTTCCAGGGTTCGCTCTTCCAGAGTGCCTGGCTGTCCGGTGCAGCGGTCCGTTGTGTCGTCGTGGAACACCACCAGATGTCCATCCTTGGTAAGGTGGACGTCCAGCTCCGCGCCGAACTTGTTGCGTATGGCCCTTATGAACGCCGCCAGCGAGTTCTCCGGGATCTGCGGCTTGTCGTGGAAGCCCCTGTGCGCGTATTTGAATTTTCTAAGCTCTTCCAGCTTAGGATGGCCTGTGCGGCCGGTAAAGAATTCGTGCATTATCTTTTCTTTCTCATCATGTAGCCGGACACGGCGCCTACTATGCCGCCGACTATGTGGGCCATGTTCGATATATTGTCCTTTACGAACAATCCATCGTACACTTGCTGCCCAAGATACACTATCGCAACAAGTATGAACGTTATCGGTATTTCGCCCTTCTTAAAGCTGGTGAAGGACGTCATGAGTATGAACGCGAACACTACGCCGCTTGCGCCGCATATCGCAACGTGCGGGAAGAAGAAAAAGTTTACCAGACCGGTTATCAGCGCGGTAAGCGCAATAACGCCCAGCAGCCTTTTGGCGCCGTACTTTTCCTCCAGCATGGGTCCCAGCAGCAGGATGTAGGACATGTTGCCTATGTAATGCTGCCAGCCGGCGTGCCCCAGCACGTGTCCGAAAAAGCGCACGTAGGTAAGCGGATCTCCCAGCGAGCTGCGGTAGGTCATGAACACCAGGCGATTGCTTGCGCCGCCGGTCGCGTTATTAAGGATCATTGCCGCAAGGCTCAGGAACACGAATCCCAGTATCAGCGGCGA
>JAFWVZ010000060.1 GCA_017523605.1 Bacillota bacterium
TCTTGCCGGCGACTTCCTCCGGAAGCTCTACTATTCTTGAATAGATCATGATCTGCCGGCCTCCTCAATAAGTTCTTCCAGCACTTTTATTGCGCCGGAAGGCGTGATGTTCATTATGTCGATGCTCTTAAGCTTTTGAACGATAACGGAATCGTTAGCATTGAAAAGCGAAAGCTGCTGCTCAGGTTCTTCCTTCCGCGCAGGCGACGGAGAGATCTTAATGTCTTCGTATTCTTCTTCCAGCGCTGCAAGCTTCTGCTCGGCGGCTTCCAGAACATTCCTTGGCACGCCGGCAAACCTTGCGACATGTATTCCGTAGCTCCTGCTGGCGCTTCCTTCAACTATCTTGTGAAGGAATATGATGTTGCCGTCCTTTTCGGCAACGTCCACGTTAAGATTCTTTACACCTTTAACAGTGCCTTCCAAAGCGGTAAGCTCGTGGTAATGGGTCGCAAAGAGGGTCCTTGCGCGCAGCTTGGGATCCGTAAGGTGTTCGACAACTGCCCAGGCTATGGAAAGCCCGTCGTAAGTGCTCGTGCCGCGTCCGATCTCGTCCAGAATAATTAGACTTCTGGGAGTAGCTGTATTAAGTATGTATGCGAGCTCCGACATCTCCACGAAGAACGTGGATTGCCCCATGGACAAATTGTCGGAAGCGCCGATCCTGGTATAGATCCTGTCGCAGAGTCCGATCTCGGCTTCATCCGCGGGAACGAAACAACCGGCCTGAGCCATGAGAACTATAAGCGCAAGCTGCCTCATGTACGTGGATTTACCGGACATGTTGGGACCGGTGATCAGCAGCATGGAAGCGTCTTCTCTGTCTATGTATACGTCGTTTGAAACAAAGCGTCCGTCCGCGATCGTGTTCTCTATGACAGGATGCCTGCCCTTCTTTATGACGATCTTGTCCCCGAGAGTAATGACCGGACGTACATACGCGTTCTTTACTGAAACTTCCGCAAAGCTGCAGAGAACATCCGCGCATGCAAGAGCGTAAGCGTCTTCCTGGATCACAGACGCAAGGGCCTTTACTTCATCTCTGAGAGCGGTAAAAAGACTGTATTCCAGTTCGTTTATCTTGGTCTGGGCGCTCATCACGATGCTTTCCATCTCCTTAAGTTCGGGAGTGATGTAGCGTTCCCCGCCCACAAGAGTCTGTTTTCTTATATAGTCTTCCGGTACCTGATCGGTAAGGGACTTGCTTACTTCTATGTAATATCCGAAGACCTTGTTGTAACCAACTTTAAGTGTCTTGATGCCTGTGCGTTCGCGTTCCGTTGCTTCCAGACCGGCTATCCATTTGCGGCTGTTGTGAGAAGCGTCGTATATGTCGTCAAGCGTCTTGGAATAACCGCGTTTAATGATTCCGCCTTCACGAAGCGTAAACGGAGGATCGTCGACTATAGCGCTTTCTATCTTTGCGCAGATATCAGAAAGAGTATCTATTCTTGCCCCGATCTCTAGGATGAGCTTTGATTCCGTTCTTTCAAGGATCGCCTTGATATCCGGAAGGTATGCAAGACTTGCTTTAAGGGCGATAAGATCCCTTGCGTTAGCCGTTCCCAGGGATATTCTGGCCATAAGCCTTTCCAGATCGTATACACCGGAAAGCATCGTCCTAAGGTCGTTTCTGGCAAGTATGTCTTCGCAGAGATGATCTACCGCATCAAGCCTAGCGTCTATCGAAGCTTTGTCAGTCAAAGGCTCCCTGATCCATTGCCTAAGTTTTCTGGAACCCATGGCGGTCTTGCAGCTGTCAAGAACGCCCAGCAGCGAACCGTTAACATTTTTGTCGAAGAGCGTTTCCGTAAGCTCCAGATTCTTTATGCTGGCCTTGTCAAGGCGCATGCATTTAGAATCGTCGACTATCTTAAGAGGCTCGAGGTGCGTAACGTCCTGTTTCTGCGTATCCTTAAGGTAAGCGAGAAGCATACCTGGAGCGCTTTTATCGTAACTTATACGCTGGCTGATCTGGGATATGTAGATGTCGCTTCCGGCCTTGCACTGTTCCCAAAGCGCCGGAGCGCGTTCTTCCGAATAATTGGTTATGATCTCCTTAGGCTGTATCCTTGCGATAAGCTCGGAAAGCTGTTCGTCGGCGTTGTCTCCGCCCAGAAACGATGCTTTGAACTCTCCTGTGGAAAGATCGCACCAGGATACGTCGGTGCCATTATCGAAATAAACGGAAAGAAGATAGTTGTTCTCCTTTTCCTGAAGCATGGAAGAACTTGTAAGTGTTCCGGGAGTAACGACTCTGATGACTTCTCTGGGGACTATGCCTTTGCACTCGGCCGGGTCCACCATCTGCTCCGCAACGGCTACCTTAAAACCTTTTTCAATGAGTCTGGCAATGTAATTTTCCGCAGCATGATAAGGAACACCGCACATTGGCGCGCGCTCATTATCTCCGCTTGCGCGTCCTGTAAGAACAAGATCAAGGGCTTTTGAGGCCTTTACAGCATCGTCGAAGAACATCTCATAGAAGTCTCCGAGACGGTAAAACAGGATGCAGTCTTTGTACTGCTCCTTGGTAGCCAGATATTGCTGCATCATCGGGCTGAGACCCATCTTATGCCTCCAACATGCCGTGGGCTTTTTCCACCACGGCTTTGATATCAACGTCAGCAGAAGTTCCGCCGAGTTTAAGATATATTAAGAATTCTATGTTTCCGGTAGTTCCGGTTATCGGAGAATGATCCAGACCCTGTACGCTGAATCCGTTATCGAAAGCATAGCCTATGACTTTCCGTATAACGTCTTCGTGAACGGAGCGATCGCGGACTATTCCCTTCTTCCCTACCTGTTCTCTGCCTGCCTCGAACTGCGGTTTAATTAAAGCTACCATGCTGCAGCCATCGTTTAACAGAGCGGCTGCGTTTGGAAAAATATGCATCAGGGATATGAAAGACACGTCTGTGCATGCAAAGTCAACTTTCTCAGGAAAAGATGCCGTATCCAGAGTTCTGAAATTGGTCTTCTCCATGCATACTACGCGCTCATCGACACGGAGCTTATATGCAAGCTGATTGGTGCCTACGTCAAGTGCGTAAACTTTTGCCGCTCCTCGCTGAAGGAGACAGTCAGTAAATCCTCCTGTAGAGGACCCGATGTCAAGACATACCATTCCTTTAGGATCTATACTGAAAACGTCCAGCGCCTTCTGAAGCTTCCATCCGCCTCTGCTTACGTACGGACAAAGTTCGCCGCGTATTTCTATCTGCGCGTCGTCCTTTACCGATGTTCCAGGTTTATCTGAGATGGCGCCGTTTACATATACGAGGCCCTCCATTATTGCTGCCCGAGCTTTCTCGCGGGAATCGAACAAGCCTTTCTCTAAGAGAAGGACATCCAGTCTGGTCTTCAAGAGCGTCCTCCTATGAAAGAAATAATTCTCTCCGCTATGCCGCGGCTGTCCATCTTATAAGCAGCCCGCAGCTCCGAGATGCTGCCGTGCTCTATGAATGCGTCGGGCCATCCTATGTTAAGGACTTTGCCTTTTCCAGTCTGAGCCGCGTATGCAGATACGCGCTGGCCGAAACCACCGTCGGCTGTTCCGTCTTCTACCGTAACGACGTATTTGTATCGTGTAAGCGCTCTGTCTATGAACCCCATGTCCAAAGGCTTAAGGATGCCTATGTCGCAGACAGCGTAACTGAGGGGTTTCCAGCCTTCTATTACCTTCGTCTCAAGTTCTCCTGCGCATTTTAAGCTTTCCGACAGCATGTTTGCGTCGGAAATTATAAGTACGTCAGCGCCTTCCCTGATCATCTGCGGAGAACCATTTCCTGCAGGAACGGAGAAAGATCCCGGACAGTTCTTCGGATATCTTATTGCGACAGGAGTCTTTAGCTCAAGAGCAAGACGGAACATGTTCTCCATCGTGCCTCTGTCTCGCGGATTCATGATGGTCATCCCGGGCATGGAATAAAGATACGCTATGTCGTAGATGCCCTGATGAGTCTCTCCGTCGCGTCCGGTAACGCCGGCCCTGTCTACAGCAAAAATAACCGGAAGATCCTGAAGACAGATCTCCGAAAGCATCTGGTCGTATGCTCTCTGAAGGAACGTGGAATATATTGCTACTACTGGCTTCTTGCCGTTAAGTGCAAGACCTTCGGCAAATGCAGCCGCATGCTGCTCCGCTATCCCGACATCGAAAAATCTGTCCGGATATGCCTTCGCAAACTCCGCAAGACCGGTTGATTCTCCCATGGCTGCAGTGATCGCGCAAATGTCAGGATCTTTAGAAGCAAGGTCAACAAGGATCTCACCGAAAGAGTCGGACCAGCTCTTTTCGTCTGCGCTCGGAGTATCTCCGCTTACAGGATCGTATTTACCAACGCCGTGGAATTTAGTCGGATCTTCCATCGCAGGTTCAAAGCCGTTGCCTTTTTGTGTTATCACATGCACTAAGACCGGCTGATCCAGACTTTTTACAAATCTGAGGACGTTTGTAAGACTCTCTATGTCGTGACCGTCAACAGGACCGTAATACTTAAATCCAAGCTCTTCGAATATGCTCTTGGGGAGCAGCGAATACTTTAGTTTATCCCTTATAACGCTGAGCCTGTGTACTCCTTTGGGACTGTAGACTCTTTTAAGATTAGTCTTAAAGTTCTTATATAGATTAGAAGTCCTGAGCTTTTGCAGATGTTTGGAAAAACTTCCCGTGCTCTTGGAGATGGACATCCTGTTGTCGTTAAGGATGACGATGAAAGGTGTCCTGCAGTCGCCGGCAGCGTCCAGAGCTTCCATGGAAACTCCGGCAGTAAGCGAACCGTCGCCGATCACGGCTACACAGGAATAATCGTCTCCTGAAAGATCCCTTGCCTTAGCGTAACCATAGGCGATGGAGATCGAGGTACCGCTGTGACCCGGATCATCTGCGTCGTGGACGCTCTCGTGCCTTTTGGGGAATCCGGATATGCCGCCGTGCTGCCTGAGCGAATCCATCTTTTCCCAGCGTCCGGTAAGCATTTTAGACGCATAGCACTGATGTCCTACATCCCAGACTATCTTGTCTTTAGGCGAATCAAAAACATGGTAGATGGCTATCGTAAGCTCTACAGCTCCAAGCGAAGAAGCCAGATGACCTCCTGTCCTGGACACTGTATCTATCATGTCTTTCTTTATCTCCGCGGCAAGATCCTTCATCTCGTCCGGGGACATTAGTTTTATTTGTTTAGTCAGATCTTCGTTTTTATTCATGTATTCTGGTCTCTAAGAGATCTGCCAGATATCTGTAGATGGAACCGTGATCGTAATACTTTTCGATAGCATTACGCGCAGTCCGTATGTACTGTTCTGCCTGTTCAACAGCTTTTTCCCGTCCGAAAA
>JAFWVZ010000061.1 GCA_017523605.1 Bacillota bacterium
ACAGCATTCCGCCGCAATATAATACATGCCCCGGACTGTACAGCTATTCCAAATTACAGTCTGTTGATGTAAAATAAAAGCATGAAAACAGTAAGACTTAAAAAACTAATATTGATCCTTCTGATCATAGTCGTACTTGCAGCAGCGGTCCTGGGAGGTTACCAAATGATAGTAATGAGCAGGCTCAACGCCCTTACGCTTAAGAAAGCGCGCTGGAGCTGCGGCGGAGGAATGTCCGGAGGCCACACCTCGCTGGAGATAAGGCTCGAGGGAGACCACGCTGTCGCGGTCGCGGAAAAGCAGGAATGGCACAACTCGGATCTGGAGCGCACCACCTACATCCTTCCGGCGGAAGTAATGGATCAGCTTAAGGACCTGATCATAAAGAACAAGCTCAACGTGCTGAGCCGCCGGGGCTATTCCAAGATGATCGCTCTTGACGCGGACACGGACCATTTCTACGCGGACTTCACCGAAGGATACGATTTCGGAGTAAGTCAGGACCAGAAAAAATCCCCCGCGGAATCCAAAAGATTCTACGAGGTACGGACTTTCATGTACGATCTGATAAAAGATTCAGAAGGCGTTACGGAGATAATACCCGCCGGATCAGAGGACCCCGGGGAAGAGGATGCCGGCGCCTCAGTTTCGAAGGCTTTCGGCGACTTCCGGAAACTATGCTGACCGGCACCTCAGCCGCCAATGCTTTCAGCGATCTCAGAAAGCTTTGCTAACCTGTGGTTCAGCCCGGATTTAGCCAGCGGAGGATCTGCCAGAGCGGCAAGATCCGCCAGCGGAAGCTCCGGATTTTCCAGCCTTAATACAGCGGCCTGCCTCAGCTTTAACGGAAGCGAATCCAGGCCTCTGTTTTTTTCTATCAGTTTTATGTCCGCGATCTGCTTCTGGGCGGCGTTCACGGATCTTTGGAGGTTGGCACTCTCGCAGTTGTTTATGCGGTTCACCCTCCCGCGCACATCTTTTGTTACCCTGACGTCCTCGAAATGCAGCAGATGGGCGGACGCGCCTATTATCCCCAGAAAGTCGGAGATCTGCTCGGCGTCCTTAAGATATACGATGTATCGGCCGCGGCGCTGCGTTATGCGCGCCTTTAGTCCGAAGGAATTGACGAGCTTTCTTACGTCGCCTGCCAGATATTCCCTTGCGCACGGCAGCTCCAGATGGTAGGTCTTTGCAGGATCTGTTATGGTGCCGCAGGCAAGGAACGCGCCGCGCAGGAAAGCTTTCTTGCAGCAGCGCTTTTTTATCACCTCCGCGCTAATGCCGTCCGTAACGTAGTTGAGGCCTTCCTTAACGCCCAGAAGCCCTGCCTCGCGAAGTATTCCTTCCGCGTTCATGTCCGGGGTGATGTTGAGCTCGTATACGCACCCTCCGGCCAGCGGCATCTCCGCGTTGTCTATGGACAGGGATCCCTTGGTCCCGAAATACTCTTTTATCAGCGTTATGAACAGCCTTGCGACTGCCGGATTGTTGGTGCTTACGCGGACTCCCATGCGCCCGTCCGTAATGGTGATGCTCCCCGCAAAGCGCAAAAAGTCGGCTATCTGAGCCAGCTGGCAGCATTTCTTTGTTACGGGTATGGTGGTGAGTTCCTTTTTTACGTCCAGCGCAAAAGACACTTGTTTCTCCCAGTCACGACATCTCTAAAATCTTAACGTCCGGTCTTTGCGGAGCGCCGGATCATACGGCCCGCCCTGACGCGTCAAAATTACAGTTCGCGGTGCTTAACGGTGGCGATCCTTCCGATCTCCTCAAGCCTTTCGGCTACGGTCTCGGCTATTACGACGCTCCTGTGGCGCCCGCCGGTGCAGCCGAAGGCAACGGTAAGATGGTACTTGCCCTCTTTAATGTAGCTTGGAATAAGGTCCAGAATAAGTCCGGTGACCCTGGAAGCGAACTTGCCGGCCTTGGGTTCCGAAAGCACGTAGTCGCGGACCTTCTTGTTGCGTCCGGTAAGTTCCTTAAGGGCGGGAACGTAGAACGGATTGGCCAGGAAGCGCACGTCCAGCACCCAGTCCGCCTCGTCCGGCATGCCGTACTTGTAGCCGAAGCTCATGATGCTTAAGGTAAAGCTGTCCTTGTCCTCCGCGGAAAGAAAACGCTTTATCACGGCGTTCAGCTGGGCCACCTTAAGATCCGACGTATCTATTACAACGGACGCCATGCGTTTAACGTCCGCAAGCTTTTCGCGCTCTTTTTCTATGCCGGCTTCTATGTCGCCCTGCGGAGCCATGGGATGCGACCTTCTGGTCTCCTTATAGCGCCTTACCAGCACCTGAGTGGAGGCTTCCAGGAATATTATCTTGTAATCCCTTCCGGCGCCCCTAAGCTCGTCCAGCGCGGCGTTAAGATCTCCGAAGAAGTGTCCCCCGCGAACGTCCGTTACAAAGGCTATCTTCTGGAACTCGCCCTTGTCTTCCGCGAGCCTCAGGAAGTCCGACATCAGCTTGGGAGGCATGTTGTCCACGCAGTAGAATCCAAGATCTTCCAGACAGTTGGCCGCATGACTCTTTCCAGCCCCGGACAATCCGGTAACGATTATAAGCTCCATTACTGTTCCTCTCTGAGGTTTATGATCCTCGACGGTTCCAGCCCGGCTTTGACCACTCTGTCCCACGCGTTCTCCACGTTGCCTACCGCGCCGGGAGTATGGGCGTCGCTGCTGAGTATGAATCTTACGTTGTATTTCATGGCCGTCTTTATGCCTTCTACCGTAAGGCAGTGGTGACGGTGGTTGATCTCCATTATGGTATCGGTCTCTTCGCAGGCCTTTGCAATGGCGTCTATGTCGAAGTCCGCCTTGTCGCCCGGATGCGAAAGGATGTATATGTTGTTTGCGTACAGGCTGTTTACGATGAAGTCCGTGTTGCGTATCCTTGCGTACTGCGAGGTGGTAAGACCGCGCTCGTGGGCCCATCCGCCCAGGACCACCGCAAGCCCTGTAAAAGGCTTCTTTCCAAGATAGGAATAGTGATATCCGGCGATTATGTAGTCGAAGAGTTTCTGGTCTTCCTTGCTTATGTCCAGGCTGCCGTCCGCGTTGGCCGTGTTGGCTTCAACGCCCAGGCTTATCTCTAGGCCGGGGTACAGTTCGGACGCCCTTTCTATGTCTTTTCGCATGGAGGGGACACCGTTAAGATCTATGCCGAAGGTAAGACATCCGGGACCGTGGTCGGAAATGCCCAGTCGCTTAAGCCCCAGACCCGCGGCCATGGCCGCGTTGTCCGCTATGCTTCCCTTGCCGTGCGAGTATCTGGTATGAGTATGAAGGTCGAAAGAGATCCTGCTATTCAATTATCCGCACCTCCGGCTGAAGCATAACTCCGAATTTGTCGAACACCGTATCCTGCACCAGCTTCATGAGCGCCAGAACATCGGAAGAAGTTGCTCCGCCCTTGTTGATTATGAATCCCGCGTGCAGCTCCGACACCTGGGCTCCGCCGACGCTTGCGCCCTTAAGACCGGCGTCCTGTATAAGCTTGCCCGCGAAGTACCCTTCCGGACGCTTAAAGAAGCTTCCTGCGCTGGGATACTGCAGCGGCTGTTTTTCCTTTCTTCTGGCGGTAGGGTCCGCCACCTTGGCGTCTATGTCCGCCTGAACGCCTTCCTTAAGCCTGAAAGCGGCCTCCAGAATTATGGCTCCGCAATCCATGAAGGCGCTGTGCCTGTAGGAGAGCCCGAAGTCCTTAACCTCCGGTATGCTCTTTACCTGGAACAGCGTGTCCGCAACACAGCCGTCGTAGGCTCCGGCATTCATATATACCGCGCCGCCGACGCTTCCGGGTATCCCCGTTGCAAACTCCAGACCGGTAAGGCCATTGGCGCAGGCCGCCTTGGCCGCAGCAGCGAAGCTTGCGCCCGCGCCTGCCCTGAGGATTTTTCCGCGTACGCTTATGCGCGACAGTTTGGGACCGAACTTTATTATGGTCCCGCGGTATCCGCTGTCCGGAAATAAAACGTTGCTTCCGTTGCCCAGTATCATAGGCCGCGGAAGCTCCATGGCCTTAAGAAGCTCGTCCTTGCTGTTTACGGTCACCAGCCTGTCCGCCGGTCCGCCGCAGCGGAATGTGGTGCAGCTGCTTAAGGGATAATTCTCTGTTATGTTCAGCTTTATCTCTGACATTTAATGTATCACTCCTGATCTTCGGGCTCCGCCTGCTTAAGCAGATCCAGTACGGAATCCAGCCTGTTGAAAACGCTGCGCTCCAGCATGGCGCGGAAGGCCGAACTGTCGCGTGTTTCCAGGTACTGAGCCGTTATCTTGTTGTATTCCGTGTCCGTAGCCGAAAGCTCCGGGAACGGAAGCTCCAGCTTCATGAACAAATAAAAGAGCGCCGCAAGCGACAGCAGCACCGTATCCTCGCCGAAGAGGTACAGCCTGTTAAGCTCCAGATGGAGCCGCGCGGCGGCGTCCAGGGGATCATCCTGCCTTTCCACGGGCTGCATGGACTTTAAGAGCCCGTCCGCAAGGGATCCTATCTCCCTGAAATGCGGCGGAATGAATTCCCATTCGTAAACTATGGGGTTGTTAAGTCTGAATAGCGTCCCGTCCTGGCGGGGCGTATCCGGGGATGTTATCAGCTTTGCCCAGCGGCTGAGCATGCGGGCGTCCAGATCCGCGTCCATGTAGAGGCTGCCCCTCATGTCCGCGTACATCTCCCTGCAGTTGCCCGCAAAAGCATAGTCCGACAGCGGAATGTCGTCGCGGAACTCGCCCTGCAGCACTGTCGCGACGGTGCTCCTGGATATCCTGCGGCCGGTTATGCGGTACAGAGAATACATCCAGCACCACAGGTCGCTCTGGTCCATCCATTTTTTGAACTCCGGATCCGCCGGCCTTCTGGCCTTAAGTTCCGCTAATTTTCCGGAGATCGCCTCGGTCATTCCGCCCTCCGAAGGAACGCTACTTGGAAGCGCCGGCGTCCTGTCCCGGTACTTCGTCCTCTCCCTTGGTGTAGTTGAACATTGCGTAGTCTATGTCCACGTTGCCCTTAATGCCTTTTACGGTGCCTTCGTCCGTAGCCTGCCATATCTGGATGGCGTACGGGAAGTGGGGCTCGTTGAAGTACTGGGCGAACCACTTGTCGTAGGCGTCCAGCTTGGTGATGTTCATCTTGGTCATGTAGGTGCCTACGCCGCCGTAGAGCATGGGCGTGTAGCCTGCTTCCTTAAGCGTTTCGCAGAACGCTATTACTATCTCCGTTCTTTCCGCAGCCGTAAGATAGAAGGTCCTGTCCGTCTCGTCCTTGGCGCCCTCGAAGTCCATTACCACCGGCCAGGTAACGTTGTAAGGTTTTATGTTCCTGATTATCCACTCGGCCTCGTCCTTGCCCTCTTCCGGGGTTATGGCCTTGGTAACGAAGTACACGCCTACGGGGATACCGTTCTGCAGCGCGCCTTCTATGTTGGTCTTGAAGCGCTCGTCCATGGCGTTCTTGCCGCTCTCGTAACCGCGGTAGCCTATGCGGATGAACGCGAAGTTAACGTCGTCCTCAGCTACCTGTTTCCAGTCTATGGTGCCCTGGTACTTGGAGACGTCTATGCCGCGAACGGCGTTCATCTTAATGCCCCAGTTGTACTTGTTGCGTCTCATTCCGCTTACTACGGGGTCGAACACGTACTTGCCGGCCTCGTCCTTGTAGACAACGCGCTCCGGGAACATGAAGCACATCATTTCCCAGAGGCCGGAGCTCTTGTTGGCAGTGTCGATGAACTGCTGAAGAGGCATGCTGAACATGGCCTCCTGGGGCTCGGAGTTCTGATCGTTGCCGGCGTTGGTGTTGCCCGGAGCGCCGCAGGATGTCAGAGCCATCATGACCGCCAGGCACAGTACTAATATCTTAATAACTTTAGAATTCTTTTTCAAAACGTGTCCCTTTCCTTGATCCCTGCAGTGCGCCGGAGCAGCCCTGCGGGACAGATATTTAGATTCCAATATATATTCATTATATTTTACAATAAAAACAGCACCCGCGCAAGACCACTTGCCCGGGTGTTTCTAAGATCGATATGAATGTCTGCAGGCAGCAATGTGTTTTGCTCTGCGATACTGATCCACGGCGGTCAGCGGAAGTCGAATCCAGCCTTGAACGCCCTGGAACTAAAGGCTTTCTGCCAGTCTTTAAGGTCGTAAAGTTCCACGTCCGGAAAACTCACCTTACCCTCCGCCAGAAGCTTAAGAGCCGGCCCGAACGGACCGCAGCGGCTGCCTACTACAGTTATCTCGTTTACAGGGATGAGGCTCATGTCCAGCTCCTTTTTCCCCGCGTAAGTGCTCTTAAGGATTATGGTACCCATCTTGCGGACTATGTTCATGGCAAGATCGAAGCCCTCCGGCGCGCCGGAAGCCTCCACAACGTACTCGAAGCATTCGTCCGCCGTAAGAGCGCGGTATGCCGGTTGGATCGTTCCACAGCCGGTAACATTTTTGGCCTCGCGACCTTGTGCGTTTTTACCCTCGGGACTCGGAACGCTTCCGATGTAGTCGCTGCTCAGGCGCGTCTTTGCGTACGGCTCGAACATCTTAAGCTTGTCCGGATGATGTCCTATAACAGTAAGGTCCGCGCCGGTAAGCGCAAGCACCTGCGCGCACATGAAGCCCAGCCTTCCGTCCCCTATAACCGCGGCATTCGCAGCCGGATCCATCCTCACCTGCTCCGTTATCTCCAGAGCGGCAGCCAGAGGCTCAGCAAACACAGCCTTCTCCGGAGGCAGCCCCTCCGGCACCACGTGCAGAAGGTGCGTGGCCAGCGTCATGTACTCCGCAAAGCAGCCGTCCTTGGACATGCCTATCACCTTGCGGTCCAGGCAATGCTTTTCGCGGCCAGTCCTGCAGTAAAGACAGTGCCCGCAGCCCTCGTTCAGCTCGCCCACGACAATGCGGCCAACCAGCGACGCGTCTGCGCTCTCCACCACCTCGCCCACAAACTCGTGGCCCATTATTCCTTTAAAGTCCGGTCTGTAGCCCTTAAGGATCTCCCGGTCCGTGCTGCACACGTTGGCAAGCAGCACACGAATAAGGCTCTGGCCTTCTGCAGGTACCGGGACAGGCAGATCCTCCCTGTATTCCGCTTTATTTCCGTCAAAAAACAGTGCTTTCATAAATTTGTCCTTGCTTTTCCCCCGTGCTTATTGTAAACTCTTATGGTCGAATTTAACAGTTCTTTTTAGCTGCCCCGCCGGGCACACATAAAAGACACGCAATTAGACACGGAGGGTTGACCGAGTGGCTAAGGAGCTCGCCTGGAAAGCGAGTAGGGCTGAAAGGCCTCGTGGGTTCGAGTCCCATGCCCTCCGCCATCGAAACAGGATCGGAAACGATCCTGTTTTTCGTTGTAATTTCAACGGTTTCAGGCTATGTGACTGATTGATTTTAGATGTGGTTTTTGGTGTTACTGTTTGAATACGCTTGAATACACTTCGATTCAGTAAAACGCTTGAGATCAATGCTCATAAACTTTGGATTTTCAGGCATTCCAGCGATTATTGACAAAGCTCTCAACTGAGCGCTTTTTCAATAAGTGCGACCCTTTCTGTTTTTTCGCTGCGGTCAAAACAATAATTGTGCAGAGTTGTCTGTTCATCAGTATGTCCCGCAAGCTCCCTTATAGTATTAATGTTGACACCGGCATCAATCAACGTAGAGATATATGTTTTTCTTGCCTTATGAGAGCTCTTCAGCTTGATCCCGATCTCTTTACAGTACTTTTCGTAGCACTTTCGAACAGCTCCGTAAGGAGCAGGATCATCTGTCATTGAAAAAATATAGCCGCTGGCACTAACTCCACATTCCATTTGCCTTTGATGAGCTCTTGCGATAAGCTCTTTAGCCTTAGATGTTAGAACTACAAATCTGTCTCCATACGTTCCTTTAGTGTAAGGAACGACAGTGTTATCGAAATCTACATACATCCGTTGAATGTGAAGCTCCGAATCAGAAGTTACATCTTCATAACGAAGCGCACATGCTTCTGAAATTCGAAGTCCTGTCTGAAACTGGAACATCACTAGCAGAGGAAGCAGCTGATGCTTCCAGTGATCAGCATTCTCATAATCTCTGTTTGCTGCCTCATATAAGGCCGTAAGCTCCGATTTAGTATATACCTGTGTCTCATCCGTCTTTTTACGTTCCTGTCTAAACATACGACCAGCATTAACTCTTACAAGAGCATATGGATTTGTATCAATGACACCGAGATCCACTGCATAATCCAAAAGCTGCCTTATAATAACTGTTGAATTATAATACTGCTTTCGTGTCATATTGTTTATTTTGATAAGACGGTGTGCCCACTCTTCCAGTTCAAGCCTAGTCAACCTTTTAAGCGGAACGTCAATGATTTTTGACTCTTTATAGTGTTTGATCCATTCAGACTCTATCCTGTAAATGTAAGCCTCTGAATTAGTATACAAGCGTTTGTGTTCTATCCATTTTGGATAAAGTGATTTGATAGTTTCTTGTTTTTTTGCTCCTTTCTTTCCTTGATAAGCATTTACTATTGCATCCTCAAGGTCTACTCTCGATGTTTTTACTAACAACTTCCTTCCATACGGGTTTTCAGAATCTGGAATATATGTACGCCATCGGCCATCTTTTCCTTGGTATATAGCATACAAATGATTATCCAAGATCCTTTTTGCATTGGCTTTAGACATTTCTGTTTCCACGCCGTCCAAGTCGATTATACCCTGACCGACAAGGAAATCCAATATGTCATTTGCAGTAGGAGCAGCCAGACAAGAGGCTGCTTCTGATTTTTCTTTCGCCATGCCTGGCTCCTCCTTTCATAAACTTTAAAATATTCAGTGTGCACGGGGTCTCAGGGATCACCCTGGAAATGCCTCGCAGGGCCAAATGTATCCATTTGCTGCACCAGAGGCGTTGCTTGTTAGGAACCGACAGCAACCTTTGGGGGCAGTCTATATATTATCTTTCAGGTAGATATATATTCTCTACCCTAATCTGTTCTATACTGACCTGGGTCTACCGCTGGTATGTCAGGTGGTATACCGAACTGATACCGGCCGCCATCGTCTTCATAAACAGCGCCAATAAGATCCGTGTATGTTGTTTCCTGGTATCTGTCAGGACGAATGTAATTGTTCACGTGCCAGTCCTTGATCAGGTACACTCCGTTTTGGAACCTAATTAAAAAGTCATTGTCCACCAGAACACCCAGATCGCTCTCCGATGCGCCTATGCAGCGGGTGATGGACAGCGGATTCCCTACAAAACCGTCATCGTCTGCATTCATTCCCAGATGGAAATACAAAGCCTGTGCCGATAGC
>JAFWVZ010000062.1 GCA_017523605.1 Bacillota bacterium
GGAGCCGTTTTATATGAGTTGCTCTCCCTTGTACCTGGATGCCATTCAGTATGAAAACTATCTGGCTTTTGCCCGACATCACTTTGAGGCGGCAGGGAAAAGCCTTCAGGACGCAACGGTGGACCTTAAGGACGTAAACATGATCGACAGCTTCCATCTGGAAGCCTACGGCACGCCGGCCGTAAACTACAACAGGGACCTGGAGACCTTCCCCGTCCTTAAGAGGATACTGGAAAAGATCTCCGGCACCGAAAGCGAATACAAATCGCCCACGGATATGGGCGTTAACCGCGTAGGATTCTGCATTACGGACGACGAAGTCTGCCGTCAGGCCAGCATCCAGGAGATAATAAGACGCTATCTCATCGCCAGCGTGGAATACAAGAAGGGCATGACCGACGAGGACTGCCTTAAGCGCGCCAAGCTGCTTATGGACGAGGTAGGCGCGGTGCCCACGGACCGCCCGGTGGTGCAGCCGGCTCTGGATTACGCGGAATTTAAACGCAGTCTGGATCCTGTCCGCTACGAAAACGTTATCGCCATGGCCATAGAGCTTCCGGACGGCAGGATAATAACCGGACGCAGCTCCAAGAGGATGGTTGCAGGCGCGGCAATGCTGCTTAACGCCGTAAAGGCGCTGTGCGGCATCCCGGACGACATGCAGCTGATCTCCACGGAAGTCCTCAAGACCATACAGCACCTTAAGACAGACATACTCAACAAGCAGAAAGGCTCCCTCAACATAGAAGAAGTCCTTACCGCGCTTACGATTTCCGCCGCTGTAAACCCGATGGCAGGGCTTGCGGTAAACAAGCTGGTAGAGCTCAGGGGATGCAAGGCCCACTGCACGGCGATCCTGTCCAGGCGCGACGATCAGATATTCCACGATCTGGGAATAGACGCAACCTGCGAGCCGGAGTTCTCCACAAACAACCTGTACTCGGGCTAAACATCTAAGGATAATGCAACTCGGATCAAGATCCGTGCTTGTATGTGTTTTCTCAGCCCACTACGCGGCTTCACGCCGAGCCTTTTCGAGGTCTTTATCCGTTCGGCTCGTACCTAACGGCCTTACGGAAAGTCCTTACGAAAAGTCTCTTCTACCGCTTCGAAGCGCCTCGGAAACACATATCAGCACGGATCTTATATTGTCTGCATTATCGTAGATCCGTTTATCCCGGTACTAGTTTATCGTGGAGGACTGACCGCATAAAAGCGAAAATCGTTGAAATTTCAATTAAAAACGCGGGTCCGAGGAGGGCTCGCGTTTTGTGTTACTGAAATTCAGTTGCAATAATATTAAGCGCTCCCGTGACTCCGGAACTGTCGTCCGGATCCCCGGATCCTGCAGCAGTATCAGAAGTACCCTTTCAGCGCCTGCATGTCCGTCTTGCCGTTGGGAAGCGCTGGAAGCTTGTCCAGCTTCATCAGCTTTCTGGGCACCATGAAGGCCGGCATGTTCTCGCGGAAGTACATTACTATCGCCTTGGAGTCCGCGGCGCCCTCGTAGAACAGCCACAGGACCTCTTTTTCCTTGTTGTAGAGCGCGCAGCAGTTCTCCACGCCGTCCACGCGCCTTGCGGCGTCCTCCACCTCTCCCAGCTCTATGCGGTGCCCGAAGTGCTTAACCTGCCTGTCCATGCGGCCGTGGAACTCCAGCTCGCCGTCCTCCGCCCAGCGGCCAAGGTCGCCGGTCTTGTAGATGCGCTCGCCGTACATGCCGTTGACCGGACTGGTTATGAACGAAGCCGCTGTCACCTCCGGGTTGTTGTAATACCCGAGCGCCAGCGCCGGTCCGCCCACGCAGATCTGGCCTATCTCGCCGCGCGGAGTCTCTGTACCGTCCTCGTTCAGCAGGATGATCTTATAATTGTCATAGGGCCTGCCGATCGGAAGGACCGTATCCTCCTCCACCTTGCCCGGGATAACGTAGTAGGTGCACGACGCGGTGGTCTCCGTGGGTCCGTACTGGTTAACGTACAGCGCGTCCGGAAGCGCGTCCTGCCACATGCGAAGCAGCTTGGAGGACATTACGGAGCCGGAGAAGCAGACCTTCTTTATGAATTCCGGCTTGCAGACCTTGAACGCGCCCATCTTTGCGGGTACCTCGAGCCCGGAAACGCTCCAGCAGATGGATGTTATCTTCTCGCGGTTGAGGGTGGCGAACAGCGTGGTGGGTATGGATACCTCGCTGGTGGGGATTATGTATGTGGTCGCCCCGAAGCTTATCGGGAAGTATATGTCGCGGATGGCGGCTATGTAGTCCAGCGGCGCCTGGTTGCCGCAGATGTCGGTCTCATTTATGTCCAGAACCTTGCCGACGGCGTCGATGTAGGTCATGAGCGACAGGTGCGAGGTTATTACGCCCTTGGGCTTTCCGGTGGAGCCGGAGGTGAATATTACGTACAGCGGCGAAGTGTTGATAAGTGTTTCTTCGCGGGCGACCAGCACGGCATCGTCTGCTTTCGCTTCCGCAAGATCCTCCAGAACAGCCAGTTCGCCTTTAAATTCCAGCTCTTTTGCCACTTCCAGATGGTCCCTGTCCACTACCATAAGATCCGCGTCGATCACCGACAGCACCTGGTTGAGCCTGGCTTTGGGGACGTCCCCGTCCATGGGCGCGTAGAAGCAGCCCGCCCTAACTATTCCAAGATACGCGGCAGGCGTGTACACGTGTCTTCCGGACAGCACCGCCACGGGCTTTCCGGGCGCGGTCCTTTCCGCAAGCGCCGTTCCGATGCGCTTTGTCAGCTCGCTGAACTCCGAAAAAGTAAGCGATCTTTCGCTGTCCTTAAGCATAGTCTTGTCCGGCCAAAGCCTTGCCGCTCTGTCCAGACGTCCCAGCACCGATCTTTCCATGTCTCTGACTCCCTGTTTTTATCGTTTCGCTGCTCCGCGGGCGCAGTTTCCGGCCTTCCGGGCCTATTCACCTACGCAGTATCCGGCCTTCCGGGCCACCGCGTTTACGCAGCACAGCAGTTTTCTGCACATTATATTAATTATATAGCCCCTCAGGCGTTTTCTCAAGTGCACGATGAGGCATGCAGGTTTTCGTGCGCTGCGGCGGCGTTACCGTGTTAAAAGGGGCGGGCCCGGCAGGGCTGATCTTTCGAAGCGCTTCGGAGCGGTAGAAGAGACTTTCCGCTAAGGCTTTTCCGGGAGGCCGTTAGGTACGAGCCGACCGGATAAAAAGCATCGGAAAGGCTCGGCGTGAAGCCGCGGAGCGGGCAGAGAAAGATCAGCCTGCCGGAGCCGCCCCAATAAGCACTGCAACGCTGCTTCGTCACAGAAACCTCACAGCGCCTCTCGTTGCGCTTATCAACACCTTGTGATATAATAAGCTGTCATATTATAGATATAGTAGAAAACCATACTTTTACAAAATATAACTGACCGAAAAGAGACATATAGATGGCAGAAACAAGAAGAAGCAC
>JAFWVZ010000063.1 GCA_017523605.1 Bacillota bacterium
CGTATCCGAAGGTCTGTACAACTTCCACCTCTACGACAGCGAGGAAGACCGCATCGCCAAGGTAGACAAGGCTCTTATAGACGTAGGTCTTCTGCCCGAGCACAAGTCCAGATATCCGCACGAGTTCTCCGGCGGACAGAGGCAGCGTGTAGGAATAGCCCGCGCCATGATAATGGACCCCAAGTTCATAGTTGCGGACGAGCCCATTTCGGCGCTGGACGTTTCCATACGTGCCCAGGTCCTTAACCTTATGAACAAGCTTCAGAACGAAAAGCAGCTGACCTATCTGTTCATAGCCCACGACCTTTCAGTCGTAAGGTTCATAGCGGACAGAATAGCTGTAATACATCTTGGAAGGATAGTTGAGATCGCAGAGTCCGAGACCCTGTTCGAGTACCCCCTGCACCCGTATACCGTATCGCTGCTGTCGGCAGTTCCGATGCCGGATCCGGTGGTAGAGAGGACCAGAAGGGCAAAGGTCTACGATCCTTCCGAGCTGGATCAGTCCGGAGCTCCCGCAGAGATGCGCGAGATCCGTCCTGGACACTTTGTCCTTGCAACCGAAAACGAGCTTCCGAAATACGAAGCCCGCATAAAGAAGCTGGAAGAGGAACTTGCTCAGAGAACGCAGTAGGCTAAAACTGCAGAAACGATCAAATAAAGAATACCGAGCCAGAGAGGATAGTTAAAAGCATCCTCTCTGTCTTTTTTTACTTCCTTTTCGTAGACATCGAAAGGCTTGACTATCCCGTTTGTAAGTCCGCGGGAAACAGTATATCTGGCGCGGTCCAGATCCCCGTGGAGGATGAAAGAGTAGAATATGCCGACCACTATCATAAGAAGGCTTATTATGGTAAGGGCATTGGTGAACAGAAGAAGACGGTCACCTTCGGCTCTGGCGGACCTTACTGCAGGGTACGCCAAAGTAACTACCAGATGGCCTATAAGTACCGTTAACTTTATGTTTTTAAAGCGTTTGAACATCGTTTACACCGTTCTTTTCGCAGATATCGTTTATGGGGCAGCGCCCGCATTCAGGACCACGCGCGTGGCAGCATCGTCTGCCGTGGAATATGAGGGCGTGATGGGCAAGGGTCCATCTGTCGTGCGGTATGGCTTTCTGAAGTCCAAGTTCCGTCTTAAGGACGTCCTTTTCCGCCGTAATGCCTATGCGGTTCGCAAGGCGGAACACGTGGGTGTCCACTGCGATCTGCTGCTGGCCGAAGCCTTCCGCAAGCACTACGTTGGCGGTCTTTCTGCCCACGCCCGGAAGGGCGGTAAGCTCTTCGAACGTGCCGGGGACCTGCCCGCCGTGTTTTTCCAAAAGCATGCGGCTCATGGCCAGAACGCTCCTGGATTTGTTCTTGTATAGGCCTATGCTGCGTATGTAGTCCTGCAGTTCCTCCTCGGAAAGTTTTATCATGGACTGAGCGTCCGGCGCTGCGGCAAACAGGGCAGGAGTAGCCTTGTTTACGCTTACATCCGTGGTCTGCGCGGACAGGATGACGCTTACCAGCAGCTGGTACAGCGTGCCGTAGTCCAGGGCGCACTTTGCGTCCGGGTAGGTCTCTTCCAGAACATCTATTACTTTTACGACTTCTTTCTTTGTCAGCATACAGAAAGTATACCTTTTTCTCCGCTTTGTTTCAAGTAATGCACGCAGCGAGCATCCAGAGGCTGCCAAACATGGACATTATTATCCGGTATAGCATCAGTCTGCGCATCTGCGTTCTTGCATTTACATAAAAGTAGTAATATAATTACTTGGTACGAGAATGCGGCTCGTGTTTTTGTCGAGCCAAAACATAAAGGTCGTAAAGAAAATGGAAAAATCAAAACAGAGTTTCATCACACCTATCGTAGTACTCGTAGTCATCTGCTTCGTGGCTTCCGCAGTTCTGGCCGGAGTCTTTAAGATAACGGACCCCATAATCCAGACCCGCGCTCAGGAGGCCGCCAATAAGGCCATGGCGGAAGTCCTTCCGGAAGGAAGAGAGTTCAAGGAGTTCGAAGGCACCCTGGAAAGCGGCGTAACGGCTGCCTACACCACCGGCAACGAAGCAGGAACGGTTTGTTCCACAAGCTTCAACGGATTCGGCGGAGCTGTAAAGCTTATGATAGGCGTCAATGCCGAGGGCAAGGTCAGCGGCATACAGGTAATGGAACAGAGCGAGACCCCGGGCGTAGGTTCCAACGCGCTTACTCCGGAATATCTGGCACAGTTTAAGGACGTAGATTCCGCGGACGGGATAGACGCGTATTCCGGTGCTACATTTACATCCAAGGCGGTAAAGAGAGGCGTAAACGCAGCTCTGGCCATGGCTTCCGCAATACAGTCCGGCGGAGCCGTCACACCGGAAAAGTCCGAGCACGACCGCATTACGGATGCTGTCCTTAAGGTGATCCCGGGCATAACCGGCTACAGCGAGGTTGCAGTTTCCGCAGACGGACAGACCACCGTCTTCTCGGACATGGACCGTACAGGATACGCGATGCTCACCACGGCTAAGGGACACCACGGAGACATCAAGATGATCGTAGGCGTGGATAAGGCCGGCAAGGTGACAGGCGTTGTCAACATCAGCAGCGAGGAGACCATAGGTGCGGACGCTCTTAAGGACGAAGCTTTCCTTAACCAGTTCGTAGGCTGGACGGCTGCTTCTGCCGAATCTGCGGAAGGCAAGGTCATCGATGCCGTAAGCGGCGCAACAGATACTTCCAATGCTGTAAGAGAATGCGTTCTTACAGCGCTTACCGTTTTCGGCGGCCTCAGCAAGTAAGTCTTAAGGGCCCGGACGTTAATGCCTTATCCGGCAGGCGGCCGGTCCGGAAAGAAGCAAATTGAAGAAAAAGTTAGCAGTATTATTAGTCAGTATCATCACTGCCGCAGTCGTACTTTCCGGCTGCGGCATTATTGACGGCGGAGCAAAGACGAAGTTCTCCGACCGGTATTTTGACGTATTCGACACGGTGGTCTCCGTTACCGCATACTGCAAGGACCGCAAGGGCTTCGACGCGGTGAACACAGAGCTCCACGATACGCTGAAGCATTATCATCAGCTATTCGACATCTACAACGAATACGACGGAATGAACAACGCGGCAACCATCAATAAACTTGCCGGGACAGGCGAGCTTACGGAGGTGGAACCCGCGCTGGCAGAACTCATAGAGTATACAAGAAGCATGTACGTGCAGACTAACGGCAAGGTCAACGCGGCAATGGGAGCGGTGCTCTCGCTGTGGCACGAAGCCAGGACCTTAAGTCTGGACGAACCTGCCAAGGCGTACATACCTTCCACTGCGGACCTTAAGGACGCCGCGCAGCACTGCAGCATGGACAGCGTGTTCGTGGATGTGCAGAATTCCCGCGTGCGTCTGGACGATCCGGACATGAGCCTGGACCTCGGCGCTTTCGCTAAAGGCTGGGCGGTGGAGAAGGCTGCGCAGCTTCTGGAGAGCAAGGTCGACGAGCTTGCAAAGCAGGGCGTGGGCGGAATTATAATCAGCGCCGGCGGAAACGTCCGCATGATAGGCGAAAAGCCCGAAGGCACCTGGACCGTTGCGATACAGGATCCGGACAGTCCGGACGGATCTGCATACATTGCGGTCATAGAGAACGCCAAAGGTTCCGTGGTAACAAGCGGAGCGTACCAGCGCTATTACGAGTACAACGGCAAGAAGTACCATCACATAATCGACGGAACTACACTGATGCCGGAGGACCGATATCTGTCAGTTTCCGTAAAGACGGCGGATTCCGGCTACGCGGACGCTCTGTCCACGGCGCTGTTCAACATGGACCTCGAAGAAAGCAAAGCCTTCGCGGAAAGTCTGGAAGGAGTGGAAGTCCTGTGGGTGCTTCCCGACAGGACCATGGTAAAGACCGCCGGCTGGTAAGACCGGCATGAAGCATCCCCCGGTGATCGGATGCCGGGGCGTTATACAGGAAAAATAAAAGCGGCCTGCGTTTCTGCGCGGACCGCTTTTGTATTTGCTTTGTTTTTCTATGCCAGATCCACTATGTCCGCTGCCATTGCGGAGCCCGTGGGATCCTTGCCTGCGCCGCGTCCGGTAAGCAGTATCTTGTCCGCCATGTTGCAGTGCAGGTATATGGCGTTGAACTCGTTCCTTACCGTGGAGAGAGGGCTTTCCATAGGCACCTGGGTGGGCTTTACGAAAGCATTTATGGTGCCGTCTTCCAGACGCTCGGCGCTTGCCAGCAGCTTAAGCTTGCAGCCGTTCTGAACGGCGAGCCTCAGGTCGTCTCTGGTAAGCTTGCTGATGCCGGTCCTGTCCAGATCCGTGGGCTTGATGTACACACCGAAGCATTCCGCGATAAGTATGCTCAGCTTGTTTGCGGAGTCTATGCCTTCCACGTCCGCGGTGGGGTCCGCTTCCGCGAATCCCTTGGCCTGCGCCTGCTTAAGGGCGTCCGCATAGGAGATGTTGTCCTCCTCCATTTTGGTGAGTATGTAGTTGGTGGTGCCGTTTACTATGCCTTCCACCTTGGTGATCCTGTTTGCTACCAGCGACTTGCGTATGGTCTCGATAACGGGGATGGCTCCGCCTACGGATGCTTCGTATCTTATCTGCACGCCGTTTTCAGCAGCTGCCTTGTGAAGAAGGTCGAAGTTGGCCGCAACTACTGCCTTGTTGGGCGTTACCACATGCTTGCCTGCGCGGAGTGCGCGGAGTATGAACTCCTTGGCAAGGTCCATGCCGCCTATTATCTCCGCCACTATCTTTATCTCCGGATCGGCAAGGATGGCATCGAAATCCTGGGTGAAGAGTTCTTTGGGCGCGTAGCCGGACTCTATGACCTTGGGGTTTATCTCCAGGATCTTCTTGACCTCTACTTTTTTGCCGGTCTTTCTTTCTATTTCCGCGGCGTTGGTGGTAAGGGCGTTGTAGGTTCCTTTGCCTACAGTTCCGAAACCGAGAAGCGCAACTTTGGTGCTCATGGTGGACCTCCGAAAAATACGGAATAATTGGTAACGATCTGTTAATCTACGTAATAATTGCGGTATAATTCCAAGCGGATAATGCAATCGTTTGCTTATTGATGTATAATTATAGTGCAAAAAAACGATATCTTCAAGTATTGCAAAGGAGTTTAACATGAAGAAAACAGTTAAGGACATAGACGTAAAGGGCAAGCGCGTTATCTGCCGCTGCGATTTCAACGTTCCCATGAAGGACGGCGTCATTACCGACACCAACAGGATAACCGCCGCGCTTCCTACCATAAAGTATCTGCTGGAGAACGGAGCATCCGTCATACTCATGAGCCATCTGGGAAGACCTAAGGGAAAGCCCAATCCGGACTACACGCTTAAGCCGGTAGCGGACAAGCTCTCCGAGCTTCTGGATCTTAATGTGATATTCGCTGATGCGGATGCAGTAGTGGACGACAGCGTGCGCGCCGAGGCAAAGTATCTTGAGCCCGGCCAGGTAATGCTCCTGCAGAACCTCCGCTACCGTGCGGAAGAGGAAGCCAACGATCCGGGATTTGCCAAGGATCTTGCCTCCCTTGCGGACATCTACGTAAACGATGCGTTCGGCACAGCTCACAGAGCTCACGCTTCCACTGCGGGCGTTGCGGACTATCTGCCCGCAGTAAGCGGATTCCTCATCGAAAAGGAGCTGCAGTTCCTGGGCGAGGCTGTTAACGATCCCAAGAGGCCGTTCGTTGCGGTGTTGGGCGGATCCAAGGTATCCGATAAGATAGGCGTAATAGAGAACCTGATAGAGAAGGCCGACACCATAATAATCGGCGGCGGCATGGCGTTCACCTTTGTAAAGGCTGACGGATACAATGTAGGAACTTCTCTTTGCGAAGAGGACAAGCTGGATCTTGCAAGAGAGCTTAAGAAGAAGGCCGCGGACAAGGGCGTTAAGCTGATGCTGCCCGTAGACGCGATCGTAGCCGACAAGTTCGCCGCGGACGCCGCAAGCAAGGTCGTAGACATCAAGGAGATCCCGGACGGCTGGATGGGCCTGGACATAGGACCCAAGACCGCAAAGATCTACGCCGAGGAAGTTAAGAAGGCCGGAACCGTAGTATGGAACGGACCCATGGGCGTATTCGAGTTCGAGGCATTTGCCGGCGGCACCAAGGCAGTAGCCGAGGCGATGGCTGCTTCCGACGCTACTACGGTCGTAGGCGGCGGCGACAGCGCGTCCGCGATCAACCAGTTCGGTCTGGAAGACAAGATCACCCACATCTCCACGGGCGGCGGCGCTTCTCTGGAGTTCCTGGAAGGAAAGGTCCTCCCGGGCGTTGCGGTGCTTCAGGACAGATAAAGGATCTTCAAAAGACGAACGGTCTGCTGAATAACCGGAGGATAAGTAATGAGAAAACCATTCATAGCAGGAAACTGGAAGATGTACAAGACCGCAGAGCAGGCAAAGGCTTTCGCGGAAGAGTTCAGGAAGCTGTATAAGCCCAGCGACGTAAGGGTCGCGATAGCGGCTCCTTTCACCCAGCTGTGGGCGCTTAAGGAAGCGTTCGCGGGCAGCGGAATAGCAGTTGCGGCGCAGAACATGCACTGGGCGGACGAGGGCGCTTACACCGGCGAGGTGAGCGCAGCCATGCTCAAGGAGATAGGCGTAGACTACTGCGTAATAGGTCACTCCGAGCGCAGGCAGTACTTCGCTGAGACCGACGAGACCGTAAACAAGAAAGTCCTTAAGGCTCTGGAGGCAGGCATACTGCCGATCCTCTGCTGCGGAGAGTCCCTCCAGACCCGCGACGCAGGCGAGCAGAATGCTTTCGTAGAGGCTCAGATCCGCGCGGACTTTGCCGGAGTTTCCCCGGAAGACGCAAAGAAGGTGACTGTTGCATACGAGCCCATCTGGGCCATCGGCACCGGCCGTACGGCATCCCCCCAGCAGGCGCAGGACATGTGCGCCTACATAAGGGAGGTCCTTGCGGACATCTACGGCGAGGATGTTTCCGAGGAGGTAACCATCCAGTACGGCGGCAGCGTTAAGCCGGCCAACGCGTCCGAGCTTATGGACCAGCCGGACATAGACGGAGCTCTGGTAGGCGGAGCCAGCCTTAAACCGGCAGACTTCATAGAGATCGTACACTTTTAAGTAGATCAAAGCGCTTTTAGGTTGATTATTCTATAATATTTTAGTCTGAATAACTTGAAAGCGCTTTTTTATTGTGATAAAATCCTTAATCACTTTAGAACTATTTATTTTTTTAAGGAGTTTTTCTGATGAAGATCGCATTAATGGTCATCCTTGCCATCATCTCGATCGTGCTCGTAGCTGCGGTACTGTTCCAGCAGGGCGATTCCAACGGACTCAGCGCTCTGGGCGGCGGATCCGACGCAATGTACGGCAGAAAGAAGGCAAAGGGATACGATGACAAGCTCGCAAAGATAACGGTCATCTCGGCGATAGTTTTTCTTATCGTCAACCTTATCCTTGTCGTTGTAATGTGACTTGTAAGTAAGTTGTATTAAGGAAGGTTTTTTATGGAAGCTTTAAAGATCGCAGCCCCTGTAGTGGGTGCCTGCGCGCTTGTAGTAGCGCTCATACTTGCCAGATGGATCAGTAAGCAGTCCACGGGCAACGCCCGCATGACCGAGATCTCCGGATTCATCCATGAGGGCGCAATGGCATTCCTGGGCAGGGAATACCGCACCATGGTAATCGTAGTCGTAGTTCTTACCGTCATACTGGGATTCGCTCTCAGCTGGGTGACCGCAGTTCTGTACATATTCGGCGCAGCGTTCTCCGTTCTTGCCGGATACTTCGGAATGCAGGTAGCCACCAAGGGCAACGTAAGAACAGCAGCTGCCGCGGAGAACGGCGGAATGAACAAGGCTCTTAAGGTCGCTTTCAGGAGCGGCGCAGTTATGGGTCTTTGCGTAGTAGGCCTGGGCATCCTGGGCGTAGGACTTTCGTTCCTGCTTCTGGACACCGAGACCGCAAGACAGTGCCTCACCGGATTCGGTCTGGGCGCTTCCTCCATGGCTCTGTTCGGCCGTGTAGGCGGCGGCATCTACACCAAGGCTGCCGACGTAGGCGCGGACCTTGTAGGTAAGGTAGAAGCCGGCATCCCCGAGGACGACCCCAGAAACCCGGCAGTTATAGCAGATAACGTAGGCGACAACGTAGGCGACATCGCC
>JAFWVZ010000064.1 GCA_017523605.1 Bacillota bacterium
AAACCTATTATAACGCTTAATATTTCAATGTCAACAGGTATTTTAAGAAGAGTCAGTGAAGCCTTTGAAAGCCTCGCTGACTCTTCCTTGAACACCTGAAATGCTAGTGGTCCGGGAACTGAAGACCTGTCAGCCCGCGGCGCCCTTGGCCTTGAACCCGCGGACCTCCACTGATACGCCGTTGATGTTGAAGTTGGTCATGCGGGACACCTCTTCCACTATCCTCCTCTGCAGCTCCGCGGCGGCGGTGCGGATGCGGCTGCCCCACTCCACAGTGATTATTACCCTTATGTAAAGATTGTTGTCCTCGTCCGGCGAGGAGCCGGCCATTATCACCTGCGAAACGCCGGGCGTTACGGACACTATGTAGCCGACTATGTCGCTTATTACCTTTTCCGAGATCTCGAACTTGCCCAGATAGCTGTACTTGGGCCTCATTACGGTCTTTTCGCCGCTGTCCTGATCCGGACGTTCCTGCCGGAAGCTGCGCCTTGGGTTCAGGAAGTAGCCTGAGAACTGCTTGCGCACCTGCAGGGTGGGCGCCGGGATGACGTGCATCCCACTGCGTTCGCGCATCTCGTGGGCCTTGGCTCTCTGGGCGTCCGTGGTTATGTCCTCTATGTGCACGTATTCCGTTACCGGAGGCAGATGCAGCCGCCCGGATATGATGTCCACCATGCGGTCCGAAGTGCCTATTACCAGTATGCTCTTAGGCGAGACCTTCTCTATGGCCCTGCGGACTTCCAGGCTCTGCTCCTCGTCCTCGAATATGGCTGTCTTTATGGCGCGGATCTTGGTCTTCTGCTTTTTAGCGGAAGTTCCGGCGACTATTTTTCCGGACACGATGAACAGACCGTCGTCCACGATGGCCTCTATACCCATGCGCGCGCACAGCTCTATGGCGTTGTAGCTTTTTCCGGTGCCGCTTTTACCGGATAATCCGTAAATAATCACTTGCTCTTCACAATTAATATGCTATAATACAGTCGTTTGAAACGTTTCTTATGGTTTAAGGAGGTAAACTATGGCTTATGTAATCGATGATAAGTGCATCAGCTGTGGAGCGTGCGCCGGTGAGTGCCCTGTAGGGGCCATCTCCGAAGGCGACGGAAAGTATCAGATCGACGAGAGTGCTTGCGTCGACTGCGGTTCCTGCGCAGGCGTTTGCCCGATGGAAGCAGCTCACGCTTAATATCAAACACAACGGGCGAGGCGAAATGCCTCGCCCGTTTTTTATTTGCTTTTCCGCCTAGTCCGGGTGGTTTATGTAGTAGCAGAGCGAGTGCAGACTGTCGGACAGGTGTACGTTAATTACCTTTACGCCCTTAACGTTGAAGTCCGTGTGACCGAAGTTCCACACGCCCTTTATCTCCGTGCCGGAAATGTCCCCGGCAACCTCTTCCGCTATCCTGGCCGGAGCTGTTATTACCAGTATGTCTATGCCGGTGCGCATCCGCTGGCGGAAGCTTTCCTTATCCTGCACGACTATGCCTTCTATCTCCTTGCCTATCATTTCCGGGCGGTTGTCGCACAGGGCAACGATCTTGAAGTTTGGTTCGTTGCCGTTTATGAAATGTATTACGGACTGGCCCATTTTGCCGCAGCCCACGAACGCCATGGTGTAAGTGCGGTCCAGACCCATTATTCCTTCCAGTTTCTGGTCCAGCTCCGCCACGCCGTATCCGTAGCCCTGCTGGCCGAATCCTCCGAAATGGTTAAGGTCCTGACGTATCTGCGAAGCAGTTACGTCCATTATCTCGCCCAGCTCCTTGGACGATATCCTTTGTATGTCCTGGCTCTGGAGCTTTTTAAGGTACCTTCTGTATCTGGGAAGCCTTCTGATGACTGCATCGGAAACATAGTTATTCATTGATGATCCGCCTCGATTTCTTATAAAATGTATATAATCGTTATTTTCTTGACATAAATATTTTAACATCCGTGCCGCCTTGTTACAAGACCGGATTGATGATATTATACCGTATTATGAGCATACTGTCGGCACAGCATCTTTATAAAAGTTTCGGTGTGGAAGACGTCCTGGAGGACGTCGGCTTTACCGTTAAAAAAGGGGACCGCATAGGCGTAGTGGGATCCAACGGAGCCGGAAAATCCACGCTCTTTAAGATGATAGTGGGCGAACTTGCCCCGGACAGCGGCGAGCTTGCCGCAGCAAAGGATCTTACAGCCGGCTACCTAAGGCAGCGCGAGCATTTCCCGGAGGACCGCACCGTTTTCGACACGCTTAAGGCCTTGGGCGAAGAGACCGCGGCCCGCAAAGGACCGCTGGCCGGGCAGACCCTTGCGGAGCGTTTCGAGGAGATCCACGGCTACAGCTTTGAACGCGCCGCCCGCGGCATACTAACGTCCCTGGGATTCTCCGGACAGGCAGAAGACCAGCTTGTGGGTGCGCTCTCCGGCGGAGAAAAGACCCGTCTTGCGCTGGGCGTCATGCTTCTTAGAGAGCCGGACCTTATGCTTCTGGACGAGCCCACCAACCACCTGGACATTAAGACTCTCAAGTGGCTGGAGGGCTACCTTGCCGGCTACCGCGGAACGCTCATGATAATCTCGCACGACAGGTATTTCCTGGATAAGTGCGTAAACAGGATATTCGAGATAGAGAACCGCCGCCTTACCTGCTACGAGGGCAACTACAGCACCTACAAGGAAAAGAAGCAGCTCCGCTACGAGATAGACCTTAAGCACTACGAGCAGCAGGCGGAAGAGATAAAGCGCCAGGAAGAGCTTATAGCCCGCTACAAGGGCCGCGGCACGGAAAAGCTCGTAAAGCGCGCTCAGTCCAGAGAAAAGCGGCTTGCCCAGGTGGAGCGCCTGGAAAAGCCCGTAATGCTCTCCGAGACTCTTAAGATAAACTTTTCGGAAAAGCTGGCCTCCGGCAACGATGTGGTGTTCGCGGAAGGGCTGTCCTTTGCGTACCCCGGAGCGGCACCGCTGTTCAAGAACGTTGGACTGGACATAAAAAAGCACGACCGCATCTGCCTTGTGGGCGCCAACGGTATAGGAAAGACTACCCTGCTTAAGATAATACTGGGGCAGCTGAGGCCCACCGCCGGCTACGTGCGCCTGGGGCAGAACGTAATGCCCGGCTACTACGACCAGGAGCAAAAGAGCCTCGTGTCCGACAACACCGTGCTGGAGGAGCTCCACCGCATATACTTTAAGTACGACCAGACGGATCTTCGCAAGATCCTGGGAAGCTTCCTGTTCCGCGGGGATGATGTCTTTAAGAAGGTGTCGGACCTTGCCGGCGGCGAAAAGGCACGCCTGGCTCTGCTTAAGCTTATGATGTCCGGCTCCAACCTGCTTATATTCGACGAGCCCACCAACCACCTGGACATAGCAGCCAAGGAAGTGTTCGAGGACGCGATAATGCACTTCCCCGGGACGGTAATAATAGTGTCGCACGACCGCTATCTGCTGCAGCATGTGCCCACCGCAATACTGGAACTTACGGAAGACGGGATCGTTAAATATCCCGGGAAATACGATTATTACGAAGAAAAACGCGCAAGCCTGGGAAAAGGCCGGCTTGCGGAGAATGACGCGACAGAGACGCGCTCAGAGGCTTCTGAGGGGCTCTTAGGACAGCGGAGCGGCAGCACGCAGAATGCCGGAAGCGCCGGAACAGCAAGGAGCGGCGCAGGCGCGGGCCGCGCGGTGCAGAACGGACCTGCACTTACCGGAGCTGACGCTTACAAAGCAAAGAAAGAAGCAAGCGCTGCGGCGCGCAGAGCGGCAAAGCAGCTGGAGACCGCGGAAAAAGCCGTGCAGGATGCGGAGCAGAAAATAGCCGATCTGGAGACCGAGCTATGCAAGCCGGAGGTCTTCGGAGACCCCGAAAAAGCCGTGCAGACCGCAAAACAGCTGGAGGAAGCCAAAGCCGCCCTGGACGACGCATACTGGCGCTGGATGGAACTGCAGTAGGTGCTTCCGAAGAATACAATTGATCAGCCGGCCCCGCGTCTGGCGCGGGGTCTTACTATACAAACGCCGCGGATATCGTCCCGCGGCGTTTTTACAATATTTGCTGCAGAGCAGAAGCCCGCGCCGCCGGTCAGAGCGGTATGTCGTGCTTGCTTCCGTACAGGCTCCTTACGGAAAAGCTCTTCTCGTCCCAGAACAT
>JAFWVZ010000065.1 GCA_017523605.1 Bacillota bacterium
GAGACCCCCGACAATCCCTTCGGCCCGGTGTTCCGCGTGGTCCCCGGGACCATCGAAGTAAAGGACGGGGATCCCTCCGAGATAAAGATATGATCACCAGTCCAAAAGCACTTACCTGGAGTATCTGTACACCTCGTCATCGAAGGCGGGCGTTGCGCGTCTGGCGGCAGAAGAGCTTAGCATAGCAGGCTTTCCGGGCTTCATGAAGCGGTCCACCATCCTGCGGGCAGCCGCACGCTGTTCTTTCTCGCTGCGCTCAGCCAGGTCCTTTTCCGGCGGAAACACGCCCAGAAGGATCTGATCGCCGTACCTGTCGTAAAGCATTTCTATGTCGTTCATGTCCTGCGGAGCCCAGTAATCGAAGCCTCCGTCTATGTAGCACTGAATTCTGGTTGCATTGTGTCCGCACGAATGCAGCAGCACATGGCGGCCCCATTTGTGTATATGGTCGGTGATCTGCTTCATGAACGGCACGAAGAGCTCCTCCGCCACGTCCATGGAGAAGAACGGCGCCTGCTGAGAGCCCCAGTCGTCGTGGATCTCTATGAAATCCATCTGCGGCCAGTACCGGCAGTACTTGTCCACTATGCGGCAGCCAAGGTCAGTCATAGCCTTAAACAGCCCCTTGATGTCCTCAGTATAATCTTCATCTATTAATACCATTGCCGCCGGTATGAATTCCATGAAAGAGATCAGCCGTTCGAACCAGAAACCGTTCACAAACGAGAACTGACATGAGACGCTCGGATCTATCGTGAATTCTTTCGTGCACCCTTCCCAGTCCCAGGCATCGATGTCCGGGATCTTTACTTTTTCGGCCCATTCGGAGATGTCCTCGATGAGCGGATTCCCGGCAACGGAGATGGATCCGCCCGCCACGGGCTCGTAATGCCACTTGACGCCGAATGTATCGGTTATGTCTTTTCTGCGTCCGCGCCCCAGGTTGTTGTTGTACAGCGACGGCGTGTGGTCGTTGATCTCGCGAATGCTGGGCATCCAGTAGGGATGCTTTTCCTCGAACAACGCGTGGAAGTTCTCTCGCGGCGTTACCGGCGTGTTGTAGACTGGGTATTCTCTTCCGAACATGCCTGTCCTGGTGCCGAGCACCTGCCTTTCTGCCTCTACGAACGGAATCTTTCTATACATAAAAAGCCTCCATGATTCTGATATATTTTTATCATAACACAGAGGCAGATAAAGTCCAATAAAAACGCAGCGAGGCTGATAAGAGGAGATTATCAGAAACCGCAATTTTTCCGAAAAAAGTGCTTGCATTGCCTTTTGATTTGTGTTAACATATCGAAGTATAAAACTTCGACTAATTAAAGTTCGACAAAACAAAGAAAGCCCCGGGGCCCAAAAAACCCGGGCAGTGAGGTGCAAAATGAAAGTCGCAATGCTGGTTATCTACTTCGGAGTCATGATCGCTATAGGTCTGTACTGCCGCAAGAACGCAACGGATGTTGACGGTTTCGTACTCGGAGGCCGCGCTGTAGGGCCCTGGCTCACAGCTTTTGCTTACGGTACTTCCTATTTCTCCGCGGTCGTTTTCGTGGGCTACGCAGGCCAGTTCGGCTGGAAGTACGGCATTGCGTCCACATGGATAGGCCTTGGCAACGCTGTCATCGGCTCGCTTATGGCGTGGGTGATCCTGGGCAGGCGCACGCGCATCATGACGCAGCACCTGGACGCCAAGACCATGCCTCAATTCTTCGCCGAGCGTTTTAAGTCCCCAGCGCTGAAGATCGGCGCGTCCGTAATAATCTTCATATTCCTTATTCCCTATACTGCTTCGCTGTACAACGGCCTGTCCAGACTGTTCGGCATGGCGTTCAACATCGACTACTCCGTCTGCATACTGCTGATGGCAGTGCTGACCGCGGTATATGTAATAGCGGGCGGCTACATGGCTACGGCCATCAACGACTTCCTGCAGGGAATAATAATGCTCATAGGTATAGTTGCTGTAATTGCAGCCGTTCTGGTAAGCAAGGGCGGCCTTATGGCAGCGCTGGACGGCCTGGCCAGAGTCTCGGACGAGACCGTTTCCGCAACGCCCGGCATCTTCGCCTCCATGTTCGGCCCGGATCCGCTCAACCTGTTCTTCGTGGTAGTGCTTACGTCCCTTGGAACCTGGGGCCTGCCGCAGATGGTGCAGAAGTTCTATGCAATTAAAAACGAGAAAGCCATCCAGAAAGGCACTGTAATTTCGACGCTCTTCGCGGTAGTTATTGCTGGCGGCAGCTACTTCCTGGGAGGCTTCGGCAGACTGTTCTCGGATCAGATAGACATTGCGAAGAACGGTTTCGACTCCGTAATTCCCACCATGCTCTCCGGACTTTCGCCGTTCATGATCGCTCTGGTGGTGATCCTGGTGCTCTCCGCGTCCATGTCCACGCTGTCCTCGCTGGTAATAGCGTCCAGCTCCACCCTTACGATAGACTTCCTTAAGGGGCACTTCATTAAGGACATGAGCGAAAAAAAGCAGGTCCTGCTGATGAGGATCCTGATCGTGGTATTCATCGCGATATCCGCCGTGCTTGCGCTGGTGCAGTACAAGAGCTCAGTAACCTTCATAGCCCAGCTGATGGGCGTGTCCTGGGGCGCTCTTGCCGGCGCGTTCCTGGCCCCGTTCCTGTATGCGCTGTACAGCAAGAAGGTGACCAAGGCGGCCTGCTGGGTGTGCTTCATCTTCAGCAGCGTGCTGATGATCCTGAACATGCTTATCCGTCCCAGCTTCCCGCCGATCATGCAGTCGCCGATCAACAGCGGCGCCATAGCGATGCTGGCCGGTCTGGTGATAGTCCCGATCGTAAGCGCGTTTACCAGAAAACCGGACAAGCAGCTTGTGGACGACGCGTTCGCCTGCTACGAGAAACCTACCAGCGTCGCCCAGAAGACAGCGCTCGGCAGCAGGTAACAACGAATCGCTGAACATCAGAATTTGTACAATAAAACAGCCCTTTGTTCGTTTAGCCGAACAAGGGCTGTCGTTTTGTTTTATTCCGTATTACAAGCCGCCGACCCGTTACTCCGGCATCTCCGCGGATCCTTTATTCTCCAATCCGGGATTTACGCGGCAGTGCACTTTGCGGACAACGCCGTTTCCGCCGGTGACCATCCGCTTTACGCGGCTGATCGTGGACGTGCTGGC